>JAZSPM010000038.1:0-3596 GCA_045537455.1 Candidatus Ornithomonoglobus sp.
CACAAACAGCGATGATTTAGCAGGTTTAACAGCGGGTGAAACTGCCAATATTACAATAACGGGCTGTTTAAAAGCTTATACTCAATCAGCTGATGAATATTATTCAAAGGTGTTTATAATGGATTTGAATAATGGTTTAATGCCTTTGTCACAATATACATATGCGGATTAAAATGTTACAAAATGTCATATAAAGCTTACTAAATGGCGTTGATTTTATTCACGGATTATGATATGATTTATAAAAACAACAAGGAGAAAGAATAATGGCTGAATATATTATAAAACAGGGTGAAAGTATTAATAAACGCATAAAAGAAATGTTGGCTTCATCAGATGATGAATGTGTAATAAAAATTGAATCCGGCAGATATTTTATAAATGATACTATTGAGATTTGCGGAAAGAAAAATGTTACACTAAAAGCTGACGGAGAAGTTGCTTTTGATGGCGGTGTTATCTTAAATAATGCTGATATTAAAGCTTATGACGGTAATATAAAGTGTATTGATTTAAAAACGTATAATATCAAAATAGGTGAGTACGGTAGCAGAGGTCTTGCAAGAAACTACGTAAATTCACCAAATGAGCTGTTTATTGACGGTGAACCGTATATAGTTGCACGTTATCCTAAGGACGGAAATATTCCTTTTATTGAAGGTGATATTATTGATGGGGGGAGCGTGCCAAGACATAAAGAGTTTGATTTAAGAACTGCAAAAATCAGATGCCGTGATGAAAGAATAAAAAAATGGGAGAATGCAAAGGATGCATATATCGGCGGACTTCCTATTCATTCATGGGCTGATGATACTATAAAAATCAAGGAAATTGACGTAGAAAATCAAACTATTGAAACTACTCAGCCGCATCTTTACGGATTTGATGTTACAGGACATTCAAGCTGGTATATTGTAAACCTTCTTGAAGAGCTTTCAGAACCCGGTGAATATTATATTGATACTGCAAATGAAATGCTGTATTTTATTCCGACAAAGGATATTTCAAATTCTCTTATACAGCTTTCAAATCTTGATAAGGTTATGATAGCATGTGAAGATTCGGAGAATATTACAATAGAGGGAATAACCTTTGAAAATTCAAGAAATACAGGTGTTTATATCGAAGGCGGAGAAAATGTTCATGTAAAGGATTGTGTTTTCAGAAATCTTGGTGTGTTGGCTGTACAGGTAGGTCAGGGGGCAGAGCCTCAACCGCATGGATTTAGTACAGGGCATATTGAAGATGATGAAGGACGTGCAGAAGGTATTCCTGTTCCTAAGTCGATATCAAGAGAAATGGGTTCGTGGTATCAGTATCTTTATGAATTTGCAGCATGGGATAATAACGGCGGAAAGAATCATATTATAGATAGCTGTAAGATTTATAATACAGGTGCGGGCGGAATAATGTTATCCGGCGGTAACAGAAAAAATCTGATTCCCGGTAACAATACTGTATATAACTGTGAATTTCATGATGTAAACCGTCTTGATAAAACCTATAAAGCGGCAGTTAATATTATGGGTGTAGGAAATAAGATTCAGCATTGCGAGATGTATAATTTACCGAGTATGGCGATTTATATGCACGGTAATGACCACCTTATTGAGTACAACAAAATACATGACGTGCTTCAGATTGTATCGGACTCAGGTGCAATATACATAGGACGTGATATGAGTGAGGTTGGAAATATTATAAGATATAATTTTATATACTCAATTCACAATCCTCATAAAACGGGCTTAGGAGTTTGTGCTGTATATTTTGATGACTGGTCGGTTTACAACATGGTATACGGCAACTATTTTTATGATATTGTGTCTGATGGTAAATTCTTCTTCAGCACAATATATCATACTTGCGGAGGACTTACATCAATCGGAAATAATATATTGATTGACTGTTTCCCTGGGCTTAATCCTAATACAAAAAGTAATGCAAATCTTCGTATGCATACTGACAAGCTGGCAATTCGCCGAACACAGACAAAGGATATTAATGATATACACGGTGTTGATATCACAAGTGAGGTATACAAAGAAAAATATCCGTATCTGTATAAAACTTATACAGAGGACTATAACCCCGGCACAAAGTTCTGGCATAACAGAGTATATGTAAATCAGTATAATGATTTTGTTGATGCAGAAAATCTGAACTTTAAGTTCATTGAAGATGCCGAGCATTTAAAATCAAATATGCCTGATTACAAAATTACCGATGATGTATTCGGAGCTTGTGATGAAACGATAGAAATTAAAAATATAGACTTTGAAAATATAGGTCTTGTAAAATGATAAAAAGGTCACTAATGTGACCTTTTTATATGTTAAAATTCTTTCTGAACTGAGACGGTGAAGCTTTTTTATATTTATCAAATACCTTTATAAAATAACTGCTGGAGGAAAAGCCCGTTTCTCCTGCAATTTCCGTAATGCTTTTATCTGTTGAAATAAGTAGCTTTTCAGCTTCTGTTATACGGATAAAATTCAGATAATCATTAAAGCTTCTGTTCATGAGCTGTTTAAATACTCTTGAAAAATAGCTGTAGCTTAAATTTGCAAGCTTTGCCATGTCATCAGCTGTAACATCCTCATTATAATGCTCTGCAAGATATTCAAGAACCTTTTGTACGGATTTTATATGCTCACGGTAAAGTGCATCTGTGTGGGGGATGTTTATTCCCATATTGTTCCAATGTCGTAATATCCATAAAAATATTCTGCATATATCAGCTTTTACAGCAAGCTCAAAGCCGTATTCTTTTTTTGAATATTCATCTATTATATTATGCATGAGCTTAGGTATATCAGTAGAATAAATTTCACTGTATGAAAATACCTTTTGGGGTGCTGTATTATCAAGGGTAAACGGAAAAACGTATTTTGTGTCAAATGTATCTGAAACAGAATTGTACAATATTTCGGGTTCAAATTTAACTACTATATAGCAGCTTGGTGAGTCTGATAGTGCATAAATTTCATGTACTTCATTAGAGCTTATTACAAGTAAGTCGCCTTTGCTGAAATAGTAGTTTTTGCCGTTCAGCCATGCACTGAATTCACCATTTAAGCAGTAAATAAGCTCAATATATGTATGATAGTGTGCAGAACAGGCAACGTGCTTTTCGTAAAAGTTTTGTATAAGACAATGTATTTTTTCTGTTACTCCGTTTATAGTTGTTTTTGGTTCTGATATTGCATTCATAATAGTTCCTCCAAAACAAAAAAATACTATTTTCGACTTCATTATATCATATATTATTATAAATTTCCATACTTTTTTGAGAAAAATATATAGAAAAATTAAATTGTTTTATAAATTAATTTCCTCAAATCGCAAAAAAGTGCTATAATATGATTGATTTATTATATCTTTTAACAAAATGAAATGATATACTATACTCATAGGAAACTATCAGATATTATAAAAATGTCTGTAAAAAATAAATAAAAAGACTAACTATTAAATGTCAAGAGGAATTTTAAAAATTTCTCAAAAATTTTTTGGTGAGTCAAAATAATCAGTAGAACATTGAAAATTGCATGACAAATAGAGCAATCTAAGTTGCTCGTCAAAAAATATTGGAA
>JAZSPM010000159.1:0-14513 GCA_045537455.1 Candidatus Ornithomonoglobus sp.
CTTTTCTTTCTTTTTCTGCTGCCCGTTCTTCGGGACTTAATTTGTACTTCGGCATAATTAAAACCTCCAAAATGATATTTTTATTATATATCATCTTGGAGGTCTATTCAAGACTTTACACAAAATTTGGGATAGTCTCATGCTGGCGTTTCCGATTATAGGTTTCTTTGTATTTACACTATATCCCATGCTTTGGGCGGGAAGAATATCGTTTTTCAGCTATGATGGTATAGACTCGCATACAAAGTTTGTAGGCTGGGAGAACTATAAAGCATTATTCGGCAGTGTTTCTTACTGGCGTACATGGCTTGTTAATATTGCTATATTGATTATAAAAATGCCTATAGAAGCATTTCTTGCATTTGTAGTTGCATATATCCTCAATGAAAAAACAAAGTTTGCGGGATTTTACAGAACAATATATTATCTTCCGGCAATTATAAGTGCGGCTATAGTAGCATTAATGTTTTCAAATATTTTTGATTACTTCGGTGTTATAAATGCCAATCTTGTAAAGTTTGGAATTATTAATAAACCGATAAACTGGTTTGAAAATACAGCTACTTCGTTGGCGGTTATTATGCTTACCACTCTTTGGATGAGCTTCGGTACAAATGTACTGTATTTCATAGCCGCACTTTCGAATGTATCAAAAGAGGTTCATGAGAGTGCAATGATTGACGGTGCAAACGGATTCACAAGAATGTTTAAAATAACATTGCCGATGATTCTTCCAATGATGCAGGTTTTGATGCTTCTGTCAATTAACGGAATACTTCACTTAGGTGAAATTGTACTTCTGTTAACAGGTGGCGCACCTGCAGGAACAACCTATACCGTTCAGGCGTACTTGATGAGGTACATAGTACCGGGCTTTGGCGGAACTTCAGATTTAGGATATATGTCGGCGGCGTCGATTATAACCAGTATAATTTGTTGTTTTGCTGCTGTTACATTTAATAAGATTTCAGACAGAATTAAGGAAAAGTATTAGGGGAGGCGTACGACAATGAAATATGTATTTAAGACTTTAAAGCACGCATTCCTTATACTGATACTTTTATGCGTGCTGTTCCCACTTTTGTACACGATACTAAGCTCGTTTAAAACAAATACGGAAATTCTGGCATATCCTGACAGAATATTGCCTGAAAAATTTACGTTTGATAATTACATAGATGCATGGAAATCAAATAACTTTCCTATAGGACTTATGCTTTTTAACAGTATATGGTACACACTTACATCAGTTGTTATAACGATTGTATTTTCGTCAATGTCAGGCTATGTTTTTGCAAGAGGTAATTTCCCGGGCAAGAATGTTATATTTACTGTTTTTGCGGCACTGATGTTTGTATCATTGGGTTCAATAACAATGTATCCTCACTTTGAGGTTGTTGAATTTCTGCATTTGCCGAAATCCTTGACAACCTTGTTGCTTACAAAGTGTTTTGGTATACCTATTGCAAATATGTATCTTGTAAGGGGCTTTATTCAGGGTATTCCGACGGAGATAGACGAAGCGGCAAAAATTGACGGATGTTCATTCCAGAAGATATTTGTAAAAATTATGTTCCCGATGCTTATGCCTATTCTTGCAACAATAGGAATGTTAAGCTTTAACGGAAGCTGGAATGATTATATGAGTCCTATGATATGGACCATGACAAAGCCGGAGCAAAGAACACTTATCGTTGGTATAGTACAGTTAAAGTCAACAGGTGAGGCTGCTGCGTCGTGGAACTTGATGCTTGCCGGTACAACTATTGCACTTATTCCTGTGCTTGTTGCATATGCATTCGGAAATCGCTTCTTTGTTCAGGGTATAGCAAGCGGTGCGGTTAAGGGTTAAAATTTTTATTAAGCTTCCTATAAGCCTCCCACATTGAGGGGGTGGCACATCGCAGATGTGACAGAGGGAGTTTAAAAAGAAAGGAAAAATAATATGAAAAAAATATTTTCAATAATTCTTACATTGGCAATGGTATTGTCAATGATGAATGCACCTATGGTACAGGCAGCAACAGCAGTTGATATCGGAGAAGACTGGGCTGTTTGGGTTGAGGATGATTGCTCAACCGGAAATAGTTGGGTGCCTTATTATTCATATAATAAGCAACTGAATAAAACATATGGTTACGTTAATAATGCTCATAGTACACAAGTAGGTTCTGTAACTGGTGCAGATCATTTCATGGCTATGAATAAAACGCTTGCTGTTGATGGTGATTTTGTGGCAGAATTTGATTTGTTTATGGATGATTTGAGCTATGCAACGACACTGAAAGCTCCGGGATATTTCCGTGTGGGTGTCTACAGTGATATTACAGATAAAGATTCAAATCATAAACAATATTCATCATTGTATTATGAAACAATGTGGAATTGGAGTTCAGCAGAGGTAAAAGACGATACGGATGTAGCGTACAAAGCAACTACTGCAAGAGCAAGTAAGAAGTATGGTGTTGAAGCTGTATCAACTGTACCTGATACTTTTGGATCTGTTTCGGCAGAAGATGAAAATAAATATCTGAACATGAAATTTGTGTCAGTTGGTGATAATATATCAGTGTATGTAAAATGGAACAATTCATCAAAGTGGAGAAAAGCATATAGTGATACAATAACATCATATGATGGTGCAAAAGGATTTGTTTTCCATTTTGGAGCATTTGTTGGTTTAGACAACTTAAAAATCTACCGTCCTATAGCTGATATTCCAAAAACGCCTATGCAGGAATCAGAAACATGGGGAGTACAACTTAAAGATGACTGTTCAACAACGGCAAGCTGGACACCTTTTTACAGTTATAATTTAAACAAAAACAGTACTTACGGATATTTGAATAACGCTCATAGCACTCAAACGGGTTCAGTTTGTAATGACTTGAATCATTTCCTTGCAATGAATAAAAATATTGCTGTAAAGGGTGATTTTGCGGCTGATTTTGATGTGTTTGTAGATGATTTATCTTATACTAATAATTTAGCAAAACCGAACACATTCAAGCTTGGAATGTATAGTGATATTTACACACGCACGAGTGAAACAACAAAAAAAGATTATACTTCCTTGTATTCTAAGACTATGTTCGATTGGAGTACATTTACATTAGCAGATGATGCGGGTGTTCCTCATCTTGCAAATACTGCAAGAGCAAGCAAAAAATACGGCGTAGAAGCGGTAGCTACAGATACGAATTCATATTATGGAACAGTTTCATCAGAAGATACATGGAACTATATGAATATGAGATTTATTCTTATTGATAATACAATAACTGTATATGCGAAATGGGATACTTCAGAAAATTGGGTTGAAATACACACAGGAGCTATTACTGAAAGTGATGCTGCAAAGGGATTTGTTTTCCATTTTGATGCTTTTGTTGGTGTAGATAATCTTACGATTTATCGTCCGAAAGAAAATATCGTAAAAACACCTACAACTGTAACAGGCAGTGAATTCTTGGGCGATGACGTGGATAACATGATTGTAAATCCTCACTTCGGAACTCCTGCATTTACAGAGCCTAACGGAACTGTAGATGTTGAATTTACAAACAATACAGGTGTTGATTTTACAAAGGGTACAACAGATGTTTACCTAAGCAACGAATACAAGGCTTGGTATGCAAAGGCAGAAACTCCAAAGAGCGGAGAAAATAATATCTATCTTGGTACAAAATCAGGCTGGACAACAACAATAACAGTTCCTGCTGATATTTCACCTGAGCTTATGGATTTGGAAATCATTCATACGGCAGCAGACGGAACAGTTACAAGCTACTTTGCACCACAGGCTGTTCAGGTAACAGAAGAATTGAATCAGGACTTCTATTCGGTAGCAATTTCCGATACTCACATTGCGTCAATGGGTAATGAATACAGCAGTGCAAAATCTGCACGAGTATTGAAATATACAAACGATTCGCTTGCTATAGCAAATCCAAGATATCTTTCGCACAGTGGTGATATACATGATACAGCTATAGCCGACAGAAAGTCTCACGTAAAGGAAACACTTGGTTATGCGTTCAAGGATGCAACAGTTCCATTTATCGTTGTTGCAGGAAATCATGAATATGATACATATACATTGCCTGTAGGAGAATCTGTAGAAAGTGGACGTACTGCGGTAACATATGAGGAATATGAAGCAGGTCTTGCGGCAGCAGCAGATGCAACAGCATATAAGAATTCAGTTCAGGTTAAGAACACATTTACCGAAAAGACATTTGATGAGTTCTTCGGAACGAAAACAGCTGCAATCAAGATGGGCGAGGATATGCTTATTGCAAAGCATGACTTCGGTGCATGGAGGTGGCTTACAGACGCAGCAAGTGGGGATCCAAGATATAATCCGGTATTTATTCAACTTCGTGACGGTTTGGCAACAGAGTGGGAAAAGGATGAATATGACGGCGATTACAGAGTGGTATATCAGCACTGCTATAACACAGGTAAGAGAAGTAATGGCGGCTATACAATAGATGTATACGGTACAGCTGCATTTATGTCACCGACTTGTCATGAAGGCTCAGAAAATATGACACCTTATGATATGCAATACACAGGTCACTATCACGAGACATGGCCTGAGACAGATACAGTTCTTACTTTAGGCGGAAACGGTAAAAATGAAGCAAACTGGAAAGGAGACGGTGTGATTTCAAACTTCACATATAATGCAAATGCAGCTGGTAAAAAATGGAGCAACAGTACAGCTGATATAACAACAGGTGCTGTACACGCTTATGATGTGAATAAGGTTGATGAAATCCAGGATAGCTTTATTACAAATGCAAACAAAGCTCTAAGAGCTGTATATGACGAGTATTACAATGAAAATGACGGAACAGCAGAATTTAATATTGCAACCATTACAAATACTATGGACTTTAACTTCTATGATGGTCGTGTTAAATTCATAATGGCACCGGGCAAGACCTACACAGTTGAAAACGGTACAAAGCTTGCACAGTATAATTCATATGATGATAAGTATACTATAGTTCTTGCAAAGGTTGATATTCCTGCTGCAACAGAGGAAGCAAACGGAGTTGTAAATGTTACAGTAAAGGCTTCCGACTATGTAGGCAGCGACCTTGTTCTTGAGGGTGCAGAAACAGGCTATGTAGGTTCGGACGTAACATATCTTGACCTTGTTTCGACAGCTGGAATAAGCTTTACAGCAAGTGATATAGCTGTTAAGAACAACGGCTATGATGTAGAATTTACAGTATCAAGTCAGGGCATAGGTATAACAAGAATTAATTTTACAAAGGCACTTACACCTAATAGTTCATATACAGTTACTGTAAGTGAACAAGAATTTGTATTTACTGTACTGCCTGATGAGGCTATTGTATTCCTTGATAATACTCTGAAATTAGGTAGCGGTTATGATGCAACGGCACACGGAGACAGCAACTACAGAATGAAAGTAAAGACGGGTACTGATGAAAACGGAAAAGCTGTATATACTTACGCAAATGATTACAATTATGAAAACTATGTGCTCGATTATACAGTTGCTATGACATCGGCTCTTTCTTTTGGGAAAGCAGGATTTGAAGAATCCAGCATGAGATGGTATATATACTCGGCTGATGATACAGGTGTAACCAAGACGAAGACTACATCAGACTATTACTTCAATCAGAACACAACACGTCAGAGTGCTTTTGCTTCATCAGTACTTACAAATCCTCTTGATATAAAAGCAGGCTACTCATATGATTTCCGTGTTGTAAAATATAATGATACATGGAAGGTGTATGCAAAGAAAGTAACAGATGATAGATATGATTTGCTTTTAAGCCTGAGTGGTTCAGCTAACGGCATTTACAGCGGAACAGGAAGAACAAGCTTGTATTTCTGCAGTAGGTCAGCGAATACAATATATTTCAACTATAAGCTTTACCCAATCGAAAACGCTGTAACAGTTGATGAAAAGGTTGGTCAGGAATTTGACGTAACATTTGATGTTCAGCCAAAGGATTTATCATCAGTTACAATTGACGGTGTTGGTGATGTAACATTCACAAAGACAGGCGTTAAGACTTATAAAGCAACAATGCCATCAACATGGACAAAGAAATCAGGAGATGTAACATTGAGCGGTATTACAGATGTTTATTCAATCACAGCACCTGATGCAACCCTCTCAGCAGCAGAGTATGAAATTGATATGAGAGACGTAACTATCGTTCAGAATAATGAAGAAACTGATTCAGTAAAAGCAGGAGATTATACTGTAAAAGTAACCTGCGACAAGAACTATACACTTCCTGAAGGAACAAAGCTTATATGTGCTGCATATGCAGGCGGAAGCTTAGTATCTGTTAAGACAGTAGATCCTGAAGCTTTAGAAGCTATGAACTATAACGGAAGTGAGTACACCTTTGACATGACATCAGAGTATGACGTAAGTCAGATTAAGCTTTTTGCATTCAATATGAATACGCTTGCACCGTTAGCAAAGAGCATACAGTAAAAATCAATAACTTTAGTCAGTCAGCAAAGCTGACTGACTAAAGAGAAAATCTGAAAGGAGATTTTATTATGAAAAAATTAGTTAGTTTATTAACAGCATTAATGATGCTTTGCTCGATGAGCATGACAGCAGTTTTTGCTGAGGGCGAGGAAACAACAACTCCGGAAACGATGCCTATGCGTGATGCGACTGCGATGGTTTCGGCAACAGCAAGTTATTCAGCGTGGTATAAAAACGGTGTTACAAGCAGTAACTACCGATGGGATAACTATGCGAACCGTCTTATTTTTGTGAATGATGAAATAAAAGAGCTTGATGATTATGTAATTGAATTTACAAATGAGCTTCATACAAGCGGAAGCTATCAGTTTATTCTTGGTGGTACATCAGACGAAGAATGTGTTTATGGTTATGGTTTAAAGGGTTCGGGACACACGTATAAAGGTATGCTTTCGGTAACGTCAACAACAGCGGAAACATCAGAAACAACAGATGTTGAATTGAAGTTCAAATCAGGAAGCGTATCACAGACAACAAATGTTACTCTTACAAAATCGGTAAGCTATAAATTATACATAAGCTATGCTGACGGTACAATCGTTTACGGTATTAAGGCGGTTGACGCAGATGACAGCACATATGCGTGGAATACGGCATCAAACGTTGACCTTGAAGGAACTATTTTAGCACAGAGAATGGGTATAGTATACGATGAAACACCGAACAACTCACATCTTGCAAGTAATGAAGCTCTTACAGTTGCTTCAATGTACATCCGAAAAGAGCTTTCAGCTTCAATCGCAGACGGCTTATATGATATAAACCCACAGAATATTGCAGTTACATTCGGAAGTACTCTTGCAGAGACTCTTTCTGAAACAGTTACAGTATCAGACGGAACAAACAGTGTTGATTGTACAGTTGAAAGAACAGACGATACAACAGCAACAGTTACAATTCCTGATGGTACGCTTGCATACGGGACAAGATATTGTCTTGATTTAAACAGCATTACAGATGCAGACGGTATTGCTGCAAAGAAGCTTTATTTCAGAACGGTTGATTTAAGCACAGACAAATATGAACAGGTAACAGGTGTTTCATTCCTTGGATATCAGGGCGGAACAATTTATGAACATTTTGCTTTTGACGATAGAGATAAGGTTGCAGTTTTGACAAAGAACGGCGAGAATGTAACAGTAAATGATTTTATGCTAAGCTTTGATTATGCAGATACACGTGATAATACACAAAAATATCTTAATGTTGTATTTGGTATAGACCCAAGTATAACAACTTATACTCCGGATAGCATGGCTGTGGAGAATAAATTTAACGGACTTGCAGGCATCAGCTTATGGTCAGGTAACAAATATAATATGTATTTTGGTAATACTGTAAATACATATCATGGGTATGCGTCGGCACCGCATAACTTTTTCAGAGATGGCGGACAAATGCATGACCTTGCAATGGCGAACGGTAAGACTTATAATGTAAATGTTACATATATTAATAAGGTTATGACAATGCATGTTAAATCGTCAGACGAGAATGTATGGAGAAAGTATACAAAGACAATGTCAGATGACTATGAAGAAATTCAGGACGGTCATATTGCTGTAATAATTAAAGGCTTGTATAGCAATCCAAAAAACATCAAGCTTTATGAGCCAAGAACAAGTGTTGAGGCAACAATAGCAGATGCTGCTTATGATATAAATCCCGGTACAATCAATGTGACAGCCACATATGATTTTGGAACACTTCCATCAACTGTAGCACTATCAGACGGAACAAACAGTTTTGACTGTGCAATAGCTGTATCGGCAGATGACACAAAGACAGCAGTGATTACAATTCCTGATAATACTCTTGCATACGGAACAACATATACAGTAGATTTAAGTGCAGCTAAGGACTTTGCAGGAGTTCCTGTTGCTAATGCTTCATTTACAACAATAGCAAATCCTGTACCTGATGATATGGTTCAGATGACGGGGGTTTCATGGAAATGGTATCTTGACAATGTTCCATATAAAGAAGGTACTTCAGATTATGCGTATAACGGAACGAATATTAAAATGGCACGTCTTATGAAAGACGGGGCAGATGTAAAGGCAACTGATTTTGTACTTACATTTAATTATACGGATAATACAACTGAAACGGCTAATAATACAAGAACTCTTAACGTAGTATTCGGAGTAAATCCTGAAACTACAACATATTCCGCATCAGCATATACTAAGGCAAATAAATTTAACGGACTTGCAGGTATCAGTTCATGGAACGGAAGTAAATATAAGCTGTTCTTCGGCAATGAAACTGCTGCTAATTTTGTTGAAACAGGCGGAACAGCACATAACCTTGTAATGGTAAAAGGCAACACATATAACTTTAAGATTTCATATATTAACAAGGTTATGACATTGTATGTAAAACTGAGTACAGAAAACACATGGAGAGTGTATTCAAAAACAGCAGGTGACGGCTTCACTGAAATCACGGATGGTCATATCGGTCTGATAGCAAAGCTTAGCGGAAGTGCTTCTTCAACAAAGCTATATGTACCTGTTGAGGATTATACAGTGGTTGCACCAAGCTATGATAAGGAAGCAGTTGTTAACGGCGAAACTGTAACAGTAACAGCATCTGTTACAAAGAATCTTGATTCAGCTGTTTATACAAGTGCAACAATGATAACAGGTCTTTATAAGAATGTAGATGGTACATGGGTACTTGAAAGTGCGGTAACAGACACTAAGCCGCTTACAACAGGAGCAGCAGTGCTTTCAAAATCAATAGAAATTCCTGCTGAGGGGACATATAAATTAAAGAGCTTCGTATGGAATCTTGATAATTTATATCCTTACTGCGATGCAGTAGAGATTACAATAGCAGAATAAAAAACCTCCCAAAGGGCGGAGAAATACTCCGCCCTTAACCCCTTTGTTAATATAATAAATGGGTAAATTAAGCAGAACTTAATTTTATTTAATAAAGGAGGAAAATATGAAAAAATCTAAAAAAACAATCAGCCTGATTATGTCTGTCATAATGACGGCTGTGATTGCGTTTTCTTCTGTAGTATATGCAGAAAGTAAAATGCCAAAGGTAGATACAAGTGGAATGGTTGATATTACCGCAAATACAAAATATTCGGGATGTTATGTAATAAGAAACGGTGTTTATACAACTACAAATGCCGTATATGATACATATGCTAATCAGGTATTACAGATAGACGGAGGTGTAAATGCACTTACGGAATATGTATATGAGTTCACGGGCTTTATACCTAACAAGGGTAAAATGAACATACATATAGGCGGTACGGTAGAGGATGAAAACTGGTACATTACAAGCGGAAGTAAAATAACGCTTGAAATAAATACTACAAATATCATATGTAACGGAAAAACACAGGCACATGGACTGGAAAAGGGTACGGATATCAAAGGCTATATAAGCTATATTGACGGTGTGTTTGTGTATGGAATAAAAGCGATTGATGCTGATGACAGTGAATATATATGGGGAAGCTTTGAACATGATTCGCTTGCAGGACGTATAAGAACGTCAAGGTTTGATGTTGAATCAGACAGAGCAGCAACCAAATATGTGTTCAAGCCGCTTTCAATGCACGTTCTGCTCCCTGAAACAAAAGCGGAGATTATAGGAGAGCAGGCGGCAATATCAGGTACGGAAATAACAGCAAGCTTATCGGCTGACGGCGATTTGCCTGTTGATTATACAATTACTGCAAATGCACCTGAAACAATATCAATTACTGACGGAAAAACAACAGTTAAGTGTGCGGCACGTGCGGAGGAAGATAAAATTATAATAACTCTTCCGTCGCAGATTAAATTCCTTACGGAATATAGCGTTGATTTATCCGGAGCAAAAGCAGTATATACAATAAATAATACTAAATATGAATCAAAAATAAAAAATACTTCGTTTGATACCTCGTTAATAAAAATGAAAGCAACGGGGATTTCATGGGAATGGTATAAGGCTGACGGTACACAGTTTACAGGTCAGAATTATGAATACGACAATGGAACGGAAAAGCTTGCGGTTTTAATGCGTAACGGAAAGCCTGTAAGGGCGACAAATTTTGCTTTGAAGTTCAATTATACCGATACAAGCGATGAGGCTTTAAAAACACTGAATGCTGTTTTTGGTGTAAACCATCTGACAACTCTGAAAACACATTCTTTTGTAAAGGCTGATAACTTTAACGGACTTGCAGGCATAAGCTCATGGAACGGAAAAAGATATAATATGTATTTCGGAAACGAAACAAATTCGGATATCAGATTTTATAAGGATCAGGGAGAAGTTCATGACCTTGACATGGCAAACGGAAAAACATATAATATGGATATTTTGTATGTTAACAGAACATTAACAATGAAAGTCAAGGAAGCAAGCGAAGAAGAATGGCGTACATATACAAGAGAAATGCCTGAGGGCTATAGTGAAATTGAAAACGGATATATAGCACTTATATCTAATTTCTCGGGTAAGGTAATCGATGCAGAGCTATATCTTATACCGTCAGAGGACGGAATCTTATGCTTCTCAGATGATTTTGAAGGTGGAGCACAGAATTGGACTATAAAGTACGAATCAATGTATTGTCGTGACGGTGTGCTTGAAAATGCTTTTACATATTCAGGTGCATATTCCGATGCAAATCTTGATATACCTTATGATAATATGCCGGAAAACCCTGTTATAAAAACAAGGATTTCATTTAACAGCGGTTCGTGGCTTCAGATTCATTTTCCTACTGCTTCCGGAATGGCGGCAAAATTCCTGTTAAGAAATACACTGGGTATTTATGATTATAGTGACGGACAAGAAGTTTGGTTAAAGAAAACTACATTTGAAAAAGATGTTATGTATGACTTTAAGTTTGTATGTAACGACGAAACGATTGCAATATATTATAAAAAAGCATCTGATACGTCTTATGTAAAAGGTGGAGAGGTTGCAAGACAGTCTGCTGATGCACCTGGATTTAAATTCCATGGGTACGGCGTGAAATTCAAGGTAGATAAGGTTGAATTTTACCGTAATGATATAACTGATTTCGTAATAGACAGAAGTCCTATGATTATTAGTGTAGGAGAAAGCTATTATCTTGGCGGTATTAATAATACAGAACAGGATGTGACGTGGAGCGTTTCCGATACAGAAAGTGTTTCACTAAGTGGTAGTAAATTGACAGGTGTTAAGAGTGGTAATTCAGTTCTTACAATGACATCAGCAGATGGCAGTTATACTCACAGCGTACCTGTTGTATGCTTACAGCCGGTTGATGAAGTTATATTATCACATCGGGCAATAACAATTACAGAGGGTGAAGTAATAAATCTGTCAGCAGGATTTTCACCTTCAGATGTGAGTGACAAGACACTTATATGGAAAAGCTCGGATGAGTCGATTGTTTCATTATTTGGAGAATCCAAGAGAGAAAAAACAGTAAAGGCAGAAAAGGCAGGCTGTGTGGTGATTAGAGTAACAGCACCGTTCGGTGATGCGGAAGATATATGTACTGTAACGGTTGTACAAAAACAGACAAAAGGAACGGCTTCAGCTATTTTTGAAGCAGGAACGGAAAAAACAGCAATAGAGCCTTTGATTTTTGGAATGCACCGTGCAACGAGCGGGTCGACCAATTCAACAAATCAGCTTTATAGTGATTTAGGAGTAAAGTCACTTCGTTCATTCCTTAATACATCTTCGGTAACCGTTGAAAGCAATCTTGAGTCTTCTCGTGTTAATAATATTCCTCAGGTTGTAATGCTTGGAGAATTTAAGACAAAAACAGTAGAAGAACTTTTGGAGATTGTAAAGGAAGTAGAGGTTCATGCTACTGCTAATGATACTATTTACATAGAAATGGGTAATGAACTGTATGACGGAAGCATGAATTGTGCTGATTATATAGCAAAATGTAAGGAATTTTATACGGCTGTAAAGGAATATAACAGTGCAATAAAAATAGGTATTGTTGTAATGCCACAGGCACTTGCTACAGAGGGACAGACTTGGAATAAAAAAGTTGCCGAGGATAACAGCTTCTATGATGCCGTAATAGTACATAACTATGTTGATTTCTATAATGCAGATAACATAACAAGAGAAGAAATGACGGATTCGATGTATGCGTATAACAGATACATTGAAAAATCCTTGTATGATATGCATGAACAGTTCGGAGGAAAAGAACTGTGGATAACAGAGTACGGTCATTTACAGCTTAATATGTTCAGAGAGATTAATGGACATAGAAATGAAATAAACCGTTTGCAAACGGGTAAATCGGTAGGAGTGGCGCTTACTAATGTGGAAAAGCTTCTTGATATGGCAGAATCGGGAATCGTTCAGATAAGCAATTATCATTTTGATTCTGACACGCAGGGCTTTGGCGTAATACAGGGAACAACAAAGCTTCCGAATTATTATGCCTTTAAAAAGGTAGGAGAGTTACTTAATACATATCCAAATATGTTTAAAATGACACCTTTAAAGGCTGATTTAAAGAATAGCGGTTACAGAATAAAAAGTAATCCGCTTGCATCGAATGTGAAATTGCCGTCGGCAGATTGCTGGGGCTTCGGAAATGATTCTGTTGAAAAGATTATTATAGCAAACCGTAACAGCGAACCAATGAGATTTTCACTTTCTGATTATGAACTTAAAAAGGAATGGAGCTACGGAGGAGAAAATTCATTTGACCATTTCCTTCTTTGGGAGGGAGAATATTATGACGTCCCTTCAGAGATTCCTTTACCGACAGAATACAGTGATGAGGCATTTGCTGATATTGTAGAGCTTGAACCGTATTCAATGACAGTATGTGAAATAAATAAAAAAGAAGATGTAATCACAGCTGCATTTAATATAGAAGACGGAGAAGTAGATGTTCAGACAGATAAAAATATTATCCTTACATTCTCTAAAGGTGTTAATGCGGATTTGAGTCAGTATATTACTGTAAATAATGGTGAAGTACCGTATACGCTTGAGAAAATTGCTGATAATCAGTATAAAATCATATTAATAAACGGACTTGAAAAGGATACTCGGTATACGATTGCAGTTAATGAAATAGCAAATGAAACTGTAAGCTTTACAACTCAAAAAGGAAGTATGGCTGAGTATTTTACACAGGAACGTGATATAACGGGTGAATATGATGATTATGAAGTGACATTCAGAACAAGCGGTAACGCAGTTATAAATGTACGTAATATACCGATATATATTTACGGCGGAGTTATTTACTATAATAATGGTATAACAAAATCAAACAACAGTATGAGTTCATCAAATATTTCGCGTCCGCTCGGACATTATAATTTTTCTTCAAACGGAGCGTATTTTAAAATTACTGCAAGCGGTACGGAAATAAAGGTGTATGCAAAGGCATCGGAAACGGATTCGTATACTTTAGTAGGTACAATTTATAATGCTCCGTATAATTCGGAAAAGTTTACTTATAGTTCGGCAGTAAAGGATATTGTTATAAAAACAAATCCAAAGCCTGTAACGTCGGTTGAATATTCACAGACGGCAGACGGAACTGAATTTTTATCAAATTCAATGCTTGCAGATGAAAATACGGTTAACATTAAAACGCAAAGCGATGCGAATCTGATTTATGCCGAATATAATTCTGACGGAACCTTGAAAGCTGTAAAAACATTGACGGGTGAAACAGAATATTCATTTATAACAGATAATGATGGATTGGAAAAGAAAATTTTTATCTGGGACAGTGTAAACGGAATAAAGTCACTTCAGGATTCAATATCTGTTTATTAAAACAAGTCATCAATAAAGTAAATACATAAAAAGACTAACTATTAAATGTCAAGAGGAATTTTAAAAATTTCTCAAAAATTTTTTGGTGAGTCAAAATAATCAGTAGAACATTGAAAATTGCATGACAAATAGAGCAATCTAAGTTGCTCGTCAAAAAATATTGGAA
>JAZSPM010000004.1:0-18666 GCA_045537455.1 Candidatus Ornithomonoglobus sp.
GATAAAAGGTTAAAAGAATTAAAAAAGGAATTAAAATCCTTGTCAAAAGAAGACTTGGCGTGGGTGTTAAAGGGATTTTTACCACCCGAGAAAAAGCCAACCCGACCACCAACAGATTATGAAATCTTTATTGACAAATATGGGTTAAAACCTGCTTGCCCTTACTGCACAAGCCGATTATATCACCCACACGGATTAGACGATTATGGAAAACCCCGATATAAGTGCAGAAATTGTGGAAAAACTTATACCATAATGACAGGTACTTTTGCAGATAAATCTACATTCCCCCTACCTGTGCAGATTGCAGTAATTAATTATACTTTAATGGGGTTATCCCTATCCGCTTGTCGGCGTAATTTAGCGGTTGACTACGGTTGGCATACCTCAGAAGGCACAATCTTGTTATACAGACATAAGTTCTTAAAAACCCTTTTAGAACACTACGGAATGCCGAAATTGTCGGGAGTAGTTCAAGTTGACGAAACATATTTCAGGGAAAATCAAAAGGGTGCAATGGAATTGGTCAATGTTGCACCAACCGCAGTAAAAGAGAGAAAACCCCGACTTGAAAACACACATATCCCGTCCGAACTTGGGATTTTCGGACCAGAGTTTGCCTGTGTAGTTACGGGAATTGACAGTAATGGCTATGTTGTCGCCATTCTGTCGGGATTGGGGAAAAGTAGTTCTCAAATCCTTGAAGATTATTTTAGTGATTATTTAGGGGATATAACCTTCCTTTGTAGTGACGATTTTGACGCCTACACTCGGTATTGTGATAATAATGCTATTCCGCACTACATACAACCTTCTGATATGAAGAAAATAGTTAGAAAAGAACAAAAGGACTGGGCAGAAAAGCATAATGGCAGAGAATTGGCAGAAGAAACAATCCGCAAGAGGTATTATCAAACACAAGGTCTTGACAGAGTGGAAAACTACGGAAGATTAAGTTTTGCAGAGTTTGAGAGATTAAAAGAAGAAAAACACTTGACATTGAATGATATTGATAGTTTTCATATTCAATTAAAGCGACATATCAACAAAAACTTGACAGGCGTTGCTACTGTGTATTTGCCTTTATATCTTTCTTTATATGTATTCAAGCATAATTGGAGTATCAGCCACAACAAACAACACCCTACCTCCCGACATGACGCTGAAAATATATTGATTGACTTACTGCAAAGCAAGGGGACAGCATACCGAAGTGAGGATATAAAGGGTGGGAATATTCTTGATTATGTAAAGCCTACCACCCATTATATAAACAATCTGCAAGAACTGACAGAAGAAATGAGAAAAAAGTCAAATGATATGGGCTTTACTTTTGACGAAAATGACAGGCTTTTAACATTTAACAAGAGAAAATATTTCAGGAATTGCGGAATAACAAAATTAAAGCAAATATGCAAGGAATACCATATAAAAGGCTATACTGCCATTGACAGTAAAGAGAGATTAGCAAAATTACTCTGTGAATTACCACAAGTCAATGATATTTTTCTTGGACTTGTTGCCGCAGACCACTTGCATTCACAATTTATGGAAGATATACAACTAATGATACAACAAGCAAAAGAACTTGACTAGATCTCAAAAGTGTCATTTATAAGTGTCGGAAAAATGCGGAAGATTTTTTGATACCAATTTTTTTGTTAATTTACCCCCTAAATAGTATAGTTTTTTAGAAAAATTAATAGGCAAATATATAAAAGTGTTGCTTTTTTCCTTATTCGGGGATATCCACCAGAATAATATAACCAAAGAATGAAAATAAAAGCCTTTATTACAAATGATTTTACAAAACATGTTCGAAAAATTTATAAAATGTAAAAAATTTCTAAAAATACTTGCAATTTGGGAAAAGATGTGTTATAATAAAACCAACAAATAGAGAAAAGGGGGAGATACCAATGGTAAGTAATTTTTCAAAGAGGTTTGACTCAGTTAAATTGCAGCTTTGGTTGTGTTCCTCTGATAATATAGAGATGTGAAAAATAAAGAAAGTTTGCAGCGTAACGTATAAGTCAATCCTCTTTGAATAGGGGTTTTGATTTATACGTTTTTTGTTATCTGGGAAAGGTGGGATTATGTGTCATGTGGCAAATAAATAGGTAGGAAAAAGTATAGGCAGCTATTGTATAAGAAAGGAAAAAAATTATGAAAAGGATTATTTCTATTATTTTAACAGTTTGTTTGTTATCGGTGTCTGTAGTAAATACCGTTTTTGCAACAGATTTAACCATTGAAAATACCAGATTAGAAAGTAAAAAAGAGGAAATTTTAAAAGATTATAGGGAAAAGTTATTTGCACTTGAATTAAATTCATCTAATGTCGCAGCAGCATACTCAATATGCGGAAATTCAAAATCAAAATTTGATTTGAAGCTTGAAATTCAAGCTGAAGCGGTAGAAGAATTGAAAAAAGCGGGATATGAAGCGTATGACGTAAATCCTCAAACATTCGAAAACGTTGAAGAAATTTTGAATACAGATTTAACGGAAGCTGGATTAAGTGAAGATGGTGCATATCTTATTGTTATGAATGAAGAATCATTTATATATCCGGATGCTGCAACAAGCGATCCTTTTACACATACTTATAATGGCTCTACATACACATTAAGATGGATGACAGTACGAGCTTCTGATGATCCTGCATTTGAAAAGTATACATATAAAAATGTTTTAAATGACAACTCCAGAGATGTTATAATGAATTGTTTGGATGCAGCTCTTGGAATATATGTAGGTGCGCTGTGGGAGCCGTTAGGAACCGTGTCAAGCATATTAGGTTTAAGTATATCTGATTTTTGGGCATCATATGATGCGTATTTAATATATAATGCAACATCTACTTGGACAAGAAGATATACGCAAGTTTGGGATAACTATTACGATGCTTGGGCTTTTGGCTGCTTTGTAGAAGAGGTTGAAGCTGCTTCATACTTTAATGGGTGGTACTACAACTCTTCTTCACATTCAAAACAACAACTTGTAACGCCTACTGTATATAGAACTATTTATTCTGACAAATTTGATGATTGGGATTGGAGAAAAAATTATGCAGTAATTGGTTATCTTTACTCAGATCCTTACGGAGACATTACCGATGATGTGGAATATTATTATGACGGAGATGCGATTATAACACATCGCCATAATTTCTAAAATGAAAAAAATAATAATATTCAGTTTTCTTGTTGTAGTAATTGCTACTGTATGTGTTATAGGTAATGTAAAGGACACCGCAATTTTTAGCGGTGTCCTTGTTGAAAATAATGATAAAGTTGATGTTAAGATAACCAGAACGACCTTTGATAAAATCTTTAATAAAATGTCACATGATATAATAGTTGAGGGGAATGGCATAGATTATCGTTATGTATTTAGTGGGGAAATCTTTGATATGGATAAATATTATGCTGCTCCTATTCGTAGAATGAGTTCGTCAGGTCTGGTGACGCAAGGATATTTATTTTTTGATGATAAAATGAAAAATATAGTAATAGAAACAGGAGAAGAAATTGTGTTTTCTGGCGAAAAAGAATTTCTCAAAATGGTAATAAAATAAAGGATTGCGTGCTAAATAGCGCGCAATCCTTTATTTGCAGAAAAGTATTTTATGGATAACTATATTTTTTGAGGAAGAAAGTTTGTAATTAT
The DNA here is from genome assembly GCA_045537455.1 of Candidatus Ornithomonoglobus sp. Lineage (GTDB taxonomy): Bacteria > Bacillota > Clostridia > UBA1381 > UBA1381 > Ornithomonoglobus_A. The sequence continues at coordinate 3,673 of JAZSPM010000004.1, forward strand.
AATGGTATACCCGTATGCGTACATCGTGTAAGTGTATACCGTTATGTTGTAGCTTTTCTGAGTATGTTAACAAATATTTTGGGTCATGATATTATAAATTATAAAATAGAGGAAACTAAAAATTTAAAAATCATATGGTAGGCAAGGTTGAAAAATTAGCATTCTTATTATAAAAAAATTAATTTTTGCACGTAATCTCAACGAAAAAATTATTCCACAGAAAATAAAGTTATAGGATGTCAAGAAAAAACTTGACATTTATGTAAAATTATAATATAATTTATGTATGTGATTTTTTTTAGGAAGGAAAGATAAAAATGCTTTATTTAGGTATAGACTTAGGCGGTACAAATATCGCTGCAGGAATAGTTGATGAAAACGGAAAGATTTTAAGAAAGGGAAGTACACCTACAATTCTTACACGTCCTATTCAGGAAATCGTAGACGATATGGCGGCACTTTGCAAAAGACTTGTTGCAGAGGAAGGTCTTACAATGGATGATATTGAGGCTGTAGGTATGGGTTGTCCCGGAACAGTTGATAACACGAACGGAGTTATTGCATATTCAAATAATATCCCTATGGAAAATGTTCCTATGCGTAAGCTTTTGGAGGCACATTTCCCGGGTAAAAGCATAAATCTTGAAAATGATGCAAATGCGGCAGCATTTGGTGAGTACATAGTTAACGGCGGCGGTGTTGAGAATTTTGTATTTATTACATTAGGAACAGGCGTAGGCGGCGGTGTTATCATTAACAAAAAGCTGTACAGAGGCTTTAATTGTGCAGGTACTGAGCTTGGGCATATTCCTCTTGTATTTGACGGTGTTCCTTGTACCTGCGGAAGAAAAGGCTGTTGGGAGGCATATGCTTCAGTAACAGGTCTTATAAGACAGACGAAGGAAGCTATGGAAAAGAATCCTGATTCTGCAATGCATAAATGGTTAGCAGAAAATGGTAAGGTAAGCGGAAGAACAGCTTTTGACTGTGCAAAGGCAGGAGATGCAGCTGCACAGGCTGTAGTTGACGGTTACGTAAAATACGTTGCAGACGGTCTTACAGGAATACAGAACATATTCCAGCCTGAAAAGCTTTTGATAGGCGGAGGAATTTCAAAAGAGGGAGATTATCTTCTGAACCCTATCAAGAAGATTGTTTTTGAAGAAGAATATAACAAATATATGCCAAAAACCGATATTTCAATAGCAACACTGTTTAACGATGCAGGAATCATCGGTGCGGCTTTGGCAAGATAATTTGACTTTTACAGAACAGCATTGTCGGCCTGCGGCAATGCGACATATATAATTTGCAGGCAGAAAGGCATGAATATTATGATAAAAACAGCAGTCCTGGGTGCAACAGGCTATGCCGGAATTGAGCTTGTGCGTTTGCTTTCAAACCATCCTGAAGCACAGCTTGAAATCTTAGGCTCACAGAGCTTTGCAGGACAGAAAATAAGTGATGTATATCAGAACTTTAATCATATTCTTGAAAATGAATGTGAAGAAGTTGACCTTGATAAAGTACAACAATGCGATGTTGCTTTTACCGCACTTCCGCACGGAGCATCAAAGACGGTTATCCCGGCAATTATCAAAAGAGGTGTTAAGGTAATTGACCTTAGCGGTGACTTCCGTTATGATGATGTAAAGGTATATGAAAAATGGTACGGCGAGGAGCATTCATCACCGGAGCTTCTGGCAGAGTCAGTTTACGGTATGCCTGAGCTTCACAGAGACAAAATCAAGTCAGCAAGACTTATCGGAAACCCGGGCTGTTATACAACCTGTTCAATCTTAGGTGCTGCTCCGCTTGTAAAGAGCGGTATCGGTTCAACAAAGAACATCATAATTGACGCAAAATCGGGTGTTACGGGTGCCGGCAGAAGCTTAGCTTTGCAGACACATTTTTGTGAGTGTACAGAAAACTCAAAGGCGTATAAAATAGCAACTCACCGTCACACATCGGAAATTGAGCAAGAGCTTTCAAACCTTGCAGGTGAGGAAATCATGCTTTCATTTACACCGCATCTGATTCCTCAAAAGAGAGGTATTCTTTCAACAATTTACATAAACCTAAATAAGCCATGCACAACAGAAGAGCTTACAGAGCTTTACAAGGAATTCTTCAAGGATGAATTTTTTGTACGTGTAAAGGACGCAGGAATGCTTCCTGAAACAAAGCACGTTGCAGGCTCAAACTTTGTTGACATCGGTGTGGTTGTTGATGAAAGACTTCAAAGAGCAGTTGTTGTATCGGCTCTTGACAATATAGTTAAGGGTGCGGCAGGACAGGCTGTTCAGAATATGAATATAATGTTCGGTCTTGATGAAAAGACAGGACTTAATAATGCAGGATTTTACTTATAAGGAGACATATAATAATGATGGATGAACTCATAAAGCGTGCCGGTATACTTATCGACGCACTGCCGTATATGCAGAAATTTGCCGGCAGTAAGGTCGTAATCAAATACGGCGGCAATGCTATGATAAATGAAGAGCTTAAAAACTCCGTTATGGAGGATATTACACTTTTAAAATACATAGGCTTAAAGCCCATTGTTGTTCATGGCGGTGGCCCTGATATTTCAAGTGCATTAAAGGAAAAGGGTGTTGAAAGCCGTTTTATAAACGGTCTCAGATACACTGACGCTGAAACAATGAGCGTTGCTCAGCAGGTGCTTATTGGTAAAACCAATAAAGAAATTGTTTCGCTTCTTAATACAAAGGGCGGAAGAGCTGTCGGAATAAGCGGTATTGACGGAAGCTTTATTGAGTGTAAGAAACAGACGACAGTTGTTGACGGCATTGAACAGGATTTAGGATATGTCGGTGATATTGTAAGCGTAAAGAACGAAATTCTTGATTTACTTTCATCTGACCAGTACATACCTGTTATTGCTCCGATAGGAACTGATGAGGAAGGCAACAGCTACAACATTAATGCAGACACAGTTGCATCTGCAGTTGCGGCGGCTGTTGAGGCTGAAAAGCTTATTCTTCTTACAGACGTTGAGGGAGTAAAGGACGATAACGGCAATATAATTTACGAAGCTCACACAAACGAAATCAAGGAAATGATAGATACAGGCGTTATAAGCGGCGGTATGATACCGAAGGTTCTTGGCTGCTGTGATGCAATAGATGCAGGAGTTTCGGGTGTGCATATTATAGACGGACGTATTCCGCATTGCCTATTGCTTGAGATATTTACAAAAACAGGTATTGGAACTCTTATAAAAGGCGATAAATATTAAAAATAAGCTATATAAAACCTTGAAAAAAATTCATACCCAAATATCAAACTGCGTTACGATGCACGCAAATGTTTGATATTCAGGCATGAATTTCTTCCAAGGTTTATCGTACTAATACAGAAAGGAACTGAAGTAAAATGAAAATGTCAAAATTACTCATGCCAACGCTAAGGGAGGTTCCGGCAGAGGCTGAAATTACAAGTCACAAGCTAATGCTTCGTGCAGGTCTTATAAGAAGACTTGCGGCAGGAATTTATTCATATCTTCCGCTTGGACTTAAATTCTATAATAAGGTTGAAAAAATTGTCCGTGAGGAAATGGACAGAGCAGGTGCACAGGAGCTTTTAATGCCTGCACTTCTTCCGGCAGAAGCATATATGGCTTCGGGCAGATGGGAAGTGTTCGGTCAGAGTATGTTTAAATTAAAGGATAGATATGACCGTGATTTCTGCTTAGGACCTACACATGAGGAATTATTTACTCAGACAGTTATAAACGAGGTTCATTCATATAAGGAATATCCGATGACTTTATATCAGATTCAGCACAAGTACCGTGACGAGGGACGTCCACGTTTTGGACTGATGCGAGGCAGAGAGTTCGTAATGAAGGATGCATACAGCTTTGACCTTGACGAGGCAGGTTTGGATAAGTCATATAAAGAAATGTATGATGCATACTGCAGAATATTCACACGTCTTGGTCTTGACTTCACAATCGTTGATGCAGACAGTGGTGCGATGGGCGGAAGCGGAAGTCAGGAGTTCATGGTAAAATCACCTGTTGGTGAGGATGGAATTGCTTATTGTGACGACTGCGGATATGCGGCAAACTACGAAAAGGCTGAATGTGTTGCTGACGTTAAGCCGTCAGTTGAGGGTGATTTAGAAATCGAAAAGATTCATACACCTAATGTTCATACAATCGACGAGCTTGTTGCATTCATGAATGCTGAAGCGTATAACTTTGCAAAAACTATCCTTTATAAGGCTGATGACAAATACGTTGCCGCAATGGTAAGAGGCGACAGAGAAATCAACGAGGTTAAGCTAAAGAATCTTGTAGGCTGTATAGATGACCTTGAGCTTGCAGAGCCGCACATGGTTCGTGAGCTTACAAAGGCGGACGTTGGATTTGCGGGCCCGGTAGGACTTGAAATTCCTGTTTATGTTGACAATGAGGTTGCTTTGATGAAAAACTTTATTGTTGGTGCAAACGAAACAGATATGCACTACAAGAACGTAAACATCGGCAAGGATTTTGAGCCGTTCATGACTGCTGATATAAGAGTCATTGAGGACGGAGACGTTTGCCCAAGATGCGGAAAGCCTATTAAAACGGCACAGGGTATTGAGGTTGGTCATATATTTAAGCTTGGAACAAAATATTCAGATGCTTTAGGCTTAAATTACCTTGATGAGAACGGCAAGAGTCAGACTGTTGTTATGGGCTGCTACGGAATAGGAGTTTCAAGATGTCTGTCAGCTGTAATTGAACAGGGCAATGACGAAAACGGTATTATATTCCCAGTTTCAGTTGCTCCGTATGAGGTTATTGTAATCCCTGTAAACAACAAGCAGGACGATCAGATGGAGCTTGCTGAAAAGATTTACAAGGATTTACAGGCACAGGGCATTGATGTTTTATTCGATGACAGAGCTGAAAGAGCCGGTGTTAAGTTCAAGGATGCAGATTTAATCGGAGTTCCGGTAAGAATCGTAGTCGGCAAAAAGTGCGGCGAGGGCATTGTTGAATATAAAGAGAGAACAGCATCAGAAGCTGTTGAAAAGACAGTTGACGAAGCTGTAAAGGATGTTGTTGAATTTATAAAGAATAACAGATAAATAAAAAGGCATGATGTTGAATCATGCCTTTTAAACTGTAAAACGGTCACTCACCACAAAGGCGATTGACCGTTTTGTTTTTTTATAACTGTGTTATTAAATCGTTCATGTTGTACATTCCGGCTGGCTTTGAGTTAATGAATTTTGCAGCCTTTATTGCACCGACAGCAAAAACCTCTTTGCTGTGTGCACTGTGCTTTAATTCAATAACTTCATCAGTTCCGGCAAATATAACCTCATGGTCGCCCACGATTGTTCCGCCTCTTACAGCGTGCAGACCGATTTCGTGATTTCCTCTTTTTCTTCTTACGCTGTGACGATCATATGTGTATTCCGCAGGGTATGAAAGAGTTTCATCTATTGCATCTGCGATTGCAAGAGCTGTTCCTGAAGGAGCGTCGATTTTCTGATTATGATGTCTTTCAACTATCTCAATATCAAAGTTACCTTCAAGAAGCTTTGTAGCTTTCTTTGCAAGAGCAATTATAAGATTTATTCCAAGACTCATGTTTGCACTGAAAAATACAGGGATTTCTGATGATGCGGCAGTAAATTCTTCTTTTTGCTCCTGTGAAAAGCCTGTTGTTGCAAGAATCACCGGCAGCTTTCTTTTTTTGCAGTAATCAAGAAGAGCTGTCAGGCATGACGGATGCGAAAAGTCAATCACAACGTCAGCCTCGCCCGTAAATTCATTAGGGTCTGAATATACAGGATATGTATTCTCGATTGATGAGTTTATATCAAAGCCTGCAACAATCTCACATTCACTGTCCTCTGCAACAAGACGGGTTATTACCTGACCCATTTTACCGTTACAGCCGTTCATTATTATTTTTATCATAGGTCTTTCACCTTTCTTATGCTAATTTAATTCCTGCATTAACCATAGCCTGCTTTAATGCTTGCAGATTATCCTCGCTCATTTCTGTAAGAGGAAGTCTTAAATTACCTACATTATAGCCCATAAGTCTCATAGCAGTCTTTACAGGGATAGGATTAACCTCTATAAATAGCTTGTTAATTAAATCAAGAAGCTCAAGCTGACTCTTTCTTGCTTTTTCAACATTGCCGTCGATGTAATCCTGACACATCTGATGTGTTTCCTCAGGAAGAACATTTGCAACAACCGATATAACGCCCTTACCGCCAAGTGACATGACAGGAACTATCATATCATCGTTACCCGAATAGATGTAAAGCTCAGGGATTTCTGCCGCAATCTGTGCAGTATAGCTGATGTTTCCGCTTGCTTCCTTGATTGCTACGATGTTTTCTACCTTTGCAAGCTCTTTAAGTGTTCCGATTGAGATGTTCATACCTGTACGTGAAGGTACATTATAAAGAATAACCGGAATTGAAACTGCATTTGCTATTGCTGTAAAATGCTCAACAAGTCCTTTTTGAGTTGTTTTGTTATAGTAAGGTGTAACCTGTAAAAGACCGTCAGCGCCAAGCTCCTCTGCCTTCTTTGAAAGCTCAATAGCATGAGCAGTCTCGTTTGAGCCTGTGCCGGCAATTACAGGAACACGTCCTGCAACCTTTTTAACTGTGTATTCTATAGCTGCAAGATGCTCTGCATCAGGCATTGTTGACGCCTCGCCTGTTGTTCCGCAGATAACTATTGCATCTGTTTTGTTGGCAATCTGAAATTCAATAAGCTCGCCAAGTACGTCATAGTTTGTTTTGTTTCCGTCAAAAGGCGTTACAATAGCAACACCCGAACCTGTGAAAGGTAATGTTTTTGCCATTTTAATCTCTCCTTTATTTTTATCTAAAAAATTTTAATCCATCCAGCCCTTAGCTGTTAGTAACTCTGCAAGTAGTACTGCACCGCCGGCTGCTCCTCTTAAAGTATTGTGGCTCATTGATACCATCTTGTAGTCATACTGTGTTGATTCTCTTAAACGTCCGCATGAGATTGCCATACCGCCGTCGATTTCTCTTGCTGTCTTAATCTGAGGCTGCATAGGCTCATCCTCTTCTGTATACACATATATAAACTGCTTTGGTGCATGAGGAAGCTCAAGCTTCTGAGGTTCGCCCTTGTATTCCTTCCACATATTCTGAATCTCGTCAACTGAAGGCTTCTTTACTCCGTCCTTGAATGAGAAGAATATAGCCGCTGTGTGACCGTCTGATACAGGAACTCTGTATGTCTGACATTCAATCTGAAGTGCATTTGACGGAACAATTTCGCCGCCTTTAATTTCGCCAAGAATCTTGTTAGGCTCAACCTCTGACTTCATTTCCTCGCCTCCGATATACGGAATCAGGTTATCTACCATTTCAGGCCATGTTTCAAATGTTTTACCTGCACCTGAAATTGCCTGGTATGTTGTAACAAGAGCGTGGTCAATCGGATATTTTTCGTTTACTACTGCCATTGCAGGAAGATATGACTGCAATGAGCAGTTTGACTTAACTGCAATAAAGCCTCTCTTTGTGCCAAGTCTCTCACGCTGAGCAGGAATAATATCCAGATGCTGAGGATTGATTTCAGGAATAATCATTGGTACGTCAGGAGTGTGACGGTGAGCCGAGTTGTTTGATACAACAGGGCATTCAGCCTTTGCATACTGTTCCTCAAGAGCCTTGATTTCATCCTTTTTCATATCAACAGCACAGAATACGAAATCTACCATTGAAGCAATTTTTTCAACATCCTCTGTTGCGTTCATAACTACCATATCTGCAACTGAAGCAGGAATTTCCTCCTTCATTGCCCACTTTGCACCAACTGCATCTTTGTATGCTTTGCCTGCACTTCTTGGTGATGCTGCAAGCACCTCTATTGTGTACCACGGATGGTCGTGAAGAAGTGTGATAAATCTCTGTCCAACCATTCCTGTTGCACCTATAATTCCTATTTTGTAATTCTGTTTCATATTTGTTTTCCTCCCTTTAATTAAGAAAGCAGCAATCCAAAAAGGGTTACTGCTTAAAATCTGCATGATTTTGCGATAGCCCTCCACCGTAATCGGTGACAGCCATATTGCTGTTAACAATACAGCCAACAGATACCCCTGCGGAGGATACCCATTTCGGCGGAGTTTCCTTTTGCGTCGGGTCACAGGCTCCGCTGCCTTACCGCCGTTACTGATAAAATCCGCACCTCTATCTTGAACATATTGCTTTTATTATATATTATAGTACCATGTAATGCGATTTATGTCAAGTAGTTTTTGATATTTTTTTAACTTTAATCAGTTTGTAATAAATTTTTTATAAAAAATTTTTGGTTTATTGTGGACAAAGTAAGAATTTTGTTATATAATAATAAGGTATATACATACTGATAATTCTATGCGTTAATTCGCAGTGAAAGGAATGAATATAAATGAAACAGGATTTACTTGGGTTAAAAGACTTGAGCAGGGAAGAAATTTTGCATATTCTTGATACTGCAAAATCAATGAAAGCAATTATAAATTCTCCCGAAAAAAAGACAGACCACTTAAAAGGCAAAACGGTTGTTAATCTGTTCTATGAGAACAGTACAAGAACTCGTATGTCGTTTGAGCTTGCATCAAAGTACATGAGTGCAAATGCCGCAAACATTACTTCATCGGGTTCATCTGTTGCAAAAGGTGAAACACTCATTGATACCGCACAAAATCTGAATGCTATGGCTACGGATATTCTTGTTATCCGTCACAGCATGAGCGGTGCGCCACATATGATTGCTCCGCTTGTAAGTGCATCGGTAATTAATGCAGGCGACGGTATGCACGAGCATCCGACACAGGCGTTGCTTGATATGTTCACCATGATTGAAAAGAAAGGCTCAATCGAGGGTTTAAAGGTTGCAATTATTGGGGATATTACCCACAGCCGAGTTGTACGAAGCAACATCTATGGTCTTACAAAGCTTGGTGCAGAGGTAACAGTCGGCGGACCGTCAACGCTTGTTCCGCAAGGCATGGAGCAGATGGGTGTTAAGGTATTCAATAATGTCCATGAGGCTATAGTTGATGCTGACGTGGTTATGGGTTTAAGAATTCAGCTTGAACGTCAGAAGAAAGGCTTGTTCCCAAGTGTAAGAGAATATAGCAGATTTTTCGGTATTGATGAAAAACGCTTAAAGCTTGCAAAGCCTGACGCACTTGTTATGCATCCGGGTCCTGTAAACAGAGGTGTGGAGCTTTCAACAAGCGTTGTAGACGGAAAGCAGAGCGTTATAACAGAGCAGGTAACAAACGGTGTTGCCGTAAGAATGGCGGCAATGCACCTACTGATAAATAACGAATTAAAATCATAAAAATAGCGCAAGTTCCTTGAAAGCATTGAAAATTACTCAAAAATCCCGATATTACCTTGCATACGGAATTTTTGAAATGTAATTTTAAAAGCTTTCAGATAACTTGCTTGTGATTTATGGAAAGGATTGATAAAATGAAAATTCTGATAAAAAACGGTCATGTAATTGACCCTGCCAACGGCAAGGACGAAATTTTAGACATATTCGTTGATAACGGTGTTATCAGCGAGGTTGGCACAGACCTTGAAGCTGACGGTATCAACATGGAGGTAATCGACGCAGCCGGCAAAATTGTTGTACCGGGACTTGTTGATATGCACGTGCATCTTCGTGAGCCGGGTTTTGAATATAAAGAGGATATTGAAACAGGTACAAAGGCGGCAATCGCAGGCGGTGTTACGTCTGTTGCGTGTATGCCGAATACCAAGCCTGTTACAGATAACGCATCAGTTATCACATTTATTAAATCAAGAGCAAAGGAAGCAGGCTATGCAGATGTTTATCCTGTCGGAGCTGTTTCAAAGGGCTTAGAGGGTAAGGAGCTTGCTGAAATCGGAGAAATGAAATTCGCAGGAGCTGTTGCGGTTACAGACGACGGTAAGCCTGTTGCGGACAGCGGCTTAATGCGTCGTGCATTGGAATATGCAAATATGTTTGATATGAAGGTTATCTCACACTGTGAAGATATTCCTCTTGCAAACGAGGGATATATGAACGAGGGTGCTGTTGCAACGGAGCTTGGATTAAGAGGTATTTCGAGAGCATCTGAGGAGGTTATGGTTTCAAGAGATATTATCATAGCGGAAGCTATAAATGCTCCTGTTCATATAGCACATATCTCAACAAGAGGAAGTGTTGAGCTTATCCGCCATGCAAAGCAAAGAGGCGTTAAAGTAACCTGTGAAACGTGTCCGCATTATTTCTCGCTGACGGACAAGGCTTGCGAGGGATATAACACAAATGCGAAAATGAATCCACCGCTTCGTACAGATGATGACGTTGCAGCAATCAAAGAGGGATTAAAGGATGGAACAATCGACTGTATCGTAACCGACCATGCACCGCATCATATTGATGAAAAGAACTGCGAATTTGGTGATGCAATGAACGGTATTATCGGTCTTGAAACCTCGCTTGGTCTTGGAATAAAGTGCCTTGTTAACGAGGGTGTTCTTACCTTGAGTGAGCTTGTTGAAAAGATGTCGGTTAATCCGTCAAATATACTTGGAATATCAAAGGGAACACTTGGCGAGGGTAAGATTGCGGATATTACAATTTTTGACCCGTCAAAGACATGGACGGTCAAAGCAGACGAGCTTTTGTCAAAGAGCAAGAATACACCGTATGACGGTTGGGAGCTGTTCGGAAAGCCTGAGTATGTTATTGCAAGAGGGAAAATACTTGTAAACCAAGGTATAATTTCGTAATTTAGAAAAATTTAAAAATAATAAGATAAAAGGCGTAGAAAATTTTTCGCAGATTGCCATTAAAGGCGATTGGTGCTGTATATGCATACCGCCCAATCGGGTTTGATGGTGAGATGTGGGAAATTAGCACACCGTAAAAGGAGAATGAATATGTCAGTAGATTTACTAGTACAAAAAATAAAAGAAAAGAGCAACCCATCGGTTGCAGGGCTTGACCCACAGATTTCATATGTTCCTCAGTACATTCGTGAAAAGGCGTACAAGGAATACGGAAAAAATCTGAAAGGTGCGTGTGAGGCTATATGGGAATACAATAAAGGTCTTATAGACGCTTTATACGATGTTGTTCCTGCTGTAAAGCCTCAGAGTGCGTTTTATGAAATGTACGGCTTGAATGGTGAAGAGCTTCTTCACAGAACAATTCAGTATGCAAAGGAAAAAGGCTTGTATATTATTCTTGACGTAAAGAGAAACGATATCGGCTCAACTGCCGAAGCATACTCAAAGGCATATCTTGGAAAGGTAGATATTGACGGCGAAGAGGTTTCACCATGTGATGTTGACTGTGTAACTGTAAATCCGTATCTTGGAACAGATGGTATTGCTCCGTTTGTTGAGGATTGTAAAAAATACGACAAATCAATATTTGCACTTGTTAAAACATCAAATCCGTCATCAGGTGAATTACAGGATTTGGATAACGACGGCAAGCGTATATTTGAGCGTGTTGCAGAGTGCGTAAATAAATGGAACGAAGATACAATCGGAAAATCAGGCTACGGTGCTGTAGGTGCTGTTGTGGGTGCAACATATCCTGAGCAGGCAGAGGTTCTAAGAGCGATGATGCCTAAGTCATACTTCCTTGTTCCGGGCTACGGTGCACAGGGCGGAAGTGCAAAGGACGTTGTAAAGAGCTTTAATTCAGACGGTCTTGGTGCTATAGTAAACTCGTCAAGAGGAATTATATGTGCATATAAAAAGGGCGACTGGAAAGAAGAACAGTTTGCAGAAGCCGCAAGAGCTGAGGCAATAAGAATGAAGGAAGAACTTACTTCATTCCTTAAATAATCATGATTTTAAGAAAAAAAATACAAGCTGCAAATCAGACGGTTATTGATTTGCAGGGTTCGGATTTACATTATTTCCCCATAAATCAGCATATAGGCGAGCCGCTTATGCCGATTGTAAATGAGGGGGATTATGTTAAAGTCGGGCAAAAAATTGCAGATACGGAGGAGCTTGTTTCAACACCTGTTCACAGCAGTATATCGGGAACTGTAAAGGAGATTACAGATGACGGTATTATTGTGATTGAAAATGATTTCAAAAATGAAATTTCTGAAACAGTTCAGCCTATTGAGGAACCCGGCAAGCTGAAAAAAAGAGAGAAGCTTTGGGTTATACGTGATGCCGGTATTACGGACTCGGATATTCCGGCACATATAAAATTTAATCCTGAGCATCAGGCACAGTCTCTTATAATTACTACGGCAGAGCATGAGCCGTATGTTACATCATGCCGTCAGAGAATTATTGATAATGCGTCAGAAATAATAGAAGGCATCGGCATTGTAAGGTCGGTGCTTGATGTAAAAACTGCGTATATCGGAATAGAAAAAAATAAGCGTGATGCAATAGATGCTTTAAGGCTTGCCGCACGCTACAATGAATCAGTGGAGATTCTGCCGTTAAAGACAAAGCATCTGAAAAACAATCTTGTGCTTGCGGCTTCGGGCAAAAAGGTTCCTAAAGGTGAAACACCTGAGGATTTGGGGATAATCATTACCGATATTGAAGCAGTATATAATGTATGGAAGGCTTTCAAAAAAGGTATGCCGGTAATAGATACACTTGTTACAGTGTCGGGAGATGCAGTTAATAATCCTGGTAATTACAAGGTTCCGTTAGGGATGACGGTATCGGAGCTTATTGAAAGGGCAGGAGGCTTAAAAGCAGAGCCTCAGCAAATTATAATGGGAAGCTACACAACAGGTAAGGTTATTGAAGCTGTTGATATCCCTGTCAAAAAAAATACATCAACAATAATTGCATTGCAATAAAAATAATTTATCTAAGGAAGTGATTAATAATGTTGGAATACGATGAATTCCGTCTTGCCCTTACAGGCATGGAAAAAAGCATTAATGATTTGAGGGATTCACTTTGACATCGCTAATGCGTTGAAGGAAGTGGAAGAATTAGAGGAGCAGTCGGCACAGCCGGGCTTCTGGGATGATATGGAGCAGTCGCAGAAGGTGCTTCAGAAAACAAAACAGCTCAAGGATAAAATCGAGAGCTATGAAAATTTGAAAACACTGAGAGAAGATACTCTTATGATGATTGACCTTGCAGAAGAAGATAATGATGCAGGTCTTGTTGACGAGGTTAAAACAGCAGTTGAGGATATAACATCAACTATTGAAAAAATGACTCTTGAAACCTTGCTGAACGGTCCGTATGATAAAAATAATGCCATTATGACGTTCCATGCAGGTGCAGGCGGAACGGAGGCTCAGGACTGGTGTCAGATGCTGATAAGAATGTATCAGATGTGGGCACAGAAGAACGGTTATACAGTGAATGTGCTTGATTCTCTTGACGGTGATGAAGCAGGAATAAAGAGCTGTACTATTGAAGTTCAGGGCTTGAACGCTTACGGATACTTAAAGGCAGAAAAGGGTATTCACCGTCTTGTAAGAATATCTCCGTTTAACTCACAGGGTAAGCGAATGACTTCATTTGCTTCAATCGAGGTTATGCCTGAGCTTGACGATAACGTAGAAATTGATATTCGTCCTGAGGATATAAAAATGGATACTTACCGTGCAAGTGGTGCAGGCGGTCAGCACATTAATAAAACCGACTCGGCTGTACGTCTTACACATATCCCGACGGGTGTTGTTACGTCGTGTCAGACACAGCGTTCACAGCATCAGAACAAGGACTACGCCATGAAGATGCTTGTTGCAAAGCTTATTGAGCTTGCACAGGAGCAGCAAAAGGAAAAGATTTCCGAAATCAAGGGCGAAATGAAGGATAACGGCTGGGGAAGCCAGATTCGTTCATATGTTTTCCAGCCATATACTATGGTTAAGGACTTAAGAACCGGTTATGAAATGGGTAATATCGGTGCTGTTATGGACGGAGACCTGAACGGATTTATAAATGAATACCTGAAGGCGAAGAGTCTTGGGACATTGAATTTAAAATAAATTAGTAAGGGAAATATAATGAAAACACTTTGGAAACTGTTTTTTACATTTGCAAAAATCGGAGCATTCACATTCGGCGGCGGATATGCAATGCTTTCTATTTTGCAAAGGGAAATTGTTGAGATAAATAAATGGGCAACAGAAGAAGAGCTTCTTGACTATTATGCAATTTCACAATGTACACCGGGAGTTATTGCCGTTAATACAGCAACCTTCGTCGGAGTAAAGCAAAAGGGAATAATAGGCGGTATTTTTGCTACAGTCGGGCTTGTGTTGCCTTCAATCTTTATAATCACAGTTATTGCCGCATTTATTAAAAATTTTTTGGAGTATGAAATTGTAGTCCATATCTTTGGCGGAATAAAAGCAGCTGTTGCGGCATTGATTCTTGATGCGGCAATTACGGTGGGCAAAAAGTCCATTATAGATAAAGCCTGTATTGCACTTGCATTGATTTCGTTTCTTGTTTCGGTATTTTTTGATGTGTCACCGATATTTATAGTTATTGCAGGTGCGGCAATAGGACTTATCCTGAAAGGAAGAAAGAGAGGTACGGTAAAATGACTTTTCTGACTTTATTTCTTGAGTTTTTCAAAATAGGCTTGTTTGCAGTAGGCGGAGGACTTGCAACAATTCCGTTTTTAAAAGAGCTTGCAGTAAATTACGACTGGTTTGATTTAGGGCTTTTAAGTAATATGATAGCAGTAGCTGAATCAACTCCAGGTCCTATCGGAATAAACATGGCTACGTATTCCGGCTTTCAGGCGGGACACACTTACGGTCTTTTAGGTGGTTTGCTTGGCGGTATTACTGCTACAATGGGAATTGTTGTTCCTGCTATAATTGTAATAACGTTAGTTTCAAAAGTATACAGAAAGTTTAAAGAAAATCCGCTTGTTGAAAATGCTTTTTACGGGATACGTCCTGTTGTAACGGGAATGATTGCATCAGCAGGTCTGCTTCTTTTACAGCAGGGCTTGCTTGACGGAGC
>JAZSPM010000174.1:0-50350 GCA_045537455.1 Candidatus Ornithomonoglobus sp.
GTCCTGCATCGCATATAATAACAGGTGCATTTGAAAATGTACTTTGAGACATAACTGACGGTACAAGCTTTACTGTTAAGCCCACAATAATCCCCAACGATGTCAGTGCAATATATTTCTTTAAATTCCTTGCCATTATAACCATAAAAAAATCCCTTTCTGTATTAAGCTTTTTATATTAGCTTATTCAAAAAGGGATTTTATAATGTTTTACTGCTTGTCACTTTAATTAACCACCAAGATATGCTTTCTGTACCAGTTCGCTTTCTGCAAGTTCTTTACCTGTACCTGAAAGAACGATTCGTCCGTTTTCAAGAACATAAGCACGGTCAGAAATTGCAAGTGACTTACCTGCATTCTGCTCAACAAGAAGTATTGTTGTTCCGTCACGATTAATGTCCTTGATAATTTCAAATACCTGGTCAACAAAAAGTGGCGAAAGTCCCATAGACGGTTCATCAAGCATAAGTAGCTTTGGATGGCTCATTATTGCTCTACCCATTGCAAGCATCTGCTGTTCTCCACCGGAAAGAGTTCCTGCTATCTGATTACGACGCTCAGCAAGACGTGGGAAACGTGTGTATATCGCATCAATATCATTTTTAAAGCCTGACTGATCTTTAATAGAGTATGCACCCATCAAAAGATTTTCATATACAGTCAATTCCTGAAATATACGGCGTCCTTCCGGAACCTGAGTCATACCCAAATGCACAATCTTATGACAAGGTGTTTTTGATATATCTTTACCATCAAAGACCACAGAACCTGCTCTTGCCGGAATAAGACCTACAATACTCTGCATTGTAGTAGTCTTTCCTGCACCGTTTGCACCGATAAGCGTAACAATCTCTCCCTCGTTAACCTCAAAACTGATACCTTTTAGTGCACAAATAACACCATAATATACCTCAAGATTATTTACTTCTAACATTGCCATATTCTTAACCTCCGATATACGCCTTTATAACCTCAGGGTTATTAAGCGCAGTCTTTGTGTCACCCTCTGCAAGAACTGTACCGAAATTAAGCACTGTAATCTCATCACATAAACCTACAACGAATTTCATATCATGCTCAATAAGCAATATAGTCATATCAAAATGGTCACGGATAAATTTTATAGTATTGACAAGGTCCTCTGTTTCATGAGGATTCATTCCTGCTGCCGGTTCATCCAACAACAATAGTTTTGGATTGGTTGCAAGGGCTCTTGCAATCTCAAGCTTTCTCTGTTTGCCGTATGGCAGATTGCACGCAAGGTTGTTTCGTTCATCTTCAAGATCAAAAATACGAAGCAACTCCTTCGCCTTTGCACGCATTTCCTTTTCCACCTTAAAATGTCGTGGCAAACGGAACAATGTTTCAAAAACAGAGCATTTGTATTCAGGACGGTCATGCAAACCAACCATTACATTACGTACAACTGTCATATTATTAAACAAACGAATATTCTGGAAAGTACGGGCAATACCTTTATGATTGATTTTTTCCTGTGAAAAGCCTTTAAGCTCTTCGCCATCAAGATAAAATGTTCCCGCTGTAGGCTTATACACACCTGTCAGCAAATTAAATATCGTAGTCTTACCCGCACCGTTAGGACCGATTAGTCCATAAATCTGATTTTTCTTAATACGGATATTTACATCCTGTGCTGCCTTAAGACCACCAAAGGAGATACCGAGGTCTTTAGTTACAAGAATATACTCTGACATCAGTTATCGCCTCCATTCCCGGTGTTACCTTTTCTGTCCTGAGGTATCAGGTCAGTAGAAAGGATCTCGTTCATTTCAATCTTTGTAGGCACAACATCCCATTTTGCTTTATCGTCATTAACTCTTGAAGGGTCATGCTTATGCTTGATAATTTTCTTTACAAGTACTCCGATGTCGTATTTACTTCTGAATCCCTTAAGAGCCGGTGCATTATTGTAAACTACAATAACAATAAGTACCAATGCATAAAGAAGATTCTGTAATACTGCAAGATCACCAGTCAAAACAGTAGCAAGCTTAGTATTCAGGAATGTAATAAGCGTCGCTGCAATAATCGAACCATTTATATTACCCATTCCGCCAAGCACTACCATAACAAGTATCTCGATAGAATAGTTATAACCAAACTTTGCACTCTGTACTGTATAGTTACTGAAGCTGTACAGAACTCCTGCAATGCCCGCAAATGTAGCAGACAATGTAAACGCAAGCAATTTATACTTTGTTACATTTATACCCGTCGCACGTGCCGAAATCTCATTGTCACGTATAGCAGTAACTGCTCTTCCGTGCTTTGACCTGATAAAGTTCTGTACTACAACCAAAGTCAAAATTACAAGTATAAATGCAAATATAAACAGATATGTTTTATCATATCTCGGAGTATTAAGACCAATAGCACCACCAAATGTCGAATCCGATGTGTTCTGGAAAAGTGATTTTACAATTTCTCCGAATGCCAATGTAACAATAGCAAGATAGTCACCACGGAGTCGTAATGCCGGAATACCAATAATAATACCACATATTGCAGCTACTACACCGCCCACTACAAGAGAAGTTACAAGCAAAATCACTCCGTTACCAAGCATCGGTTCAAGAAGCACTGCAACTTTACCACCTAAGTATGCACCAACACACATAAAGCCTGCATGCCCAAGCGACAGCTCACCAAGGAAGCCTACCACTAATGAGAGTGAAACTGCAAGAATAATACTTATAGCTATCTTTTCAAGCAGGAACAGTGCTGAACTGTCAATTTTGCCGCCTGCAAGTGTGATTATAGTAAATATTAGCGTAAGTATACCGATAACTATGTAATTAATATAATGACTAAGATTTATTTTCCCAATTCTCATACCTTTTCCCTCCTCTTCTTGCCAAGGAATCCGGTAGGTCTGACAAGTAATATGATAATCAGAATAGAAAATTCAATAGCATCTGTGTATGGAGCAATAGCTGTAATTTTATAAGAAATGCTCTCTACCATTCCAAGAAGTATACCACCAAGCATTGCGCCCGGAATAGAACCGATACCTCCGATAACCGCAGCAGTAAACGCTTTGATGCCCGGCATAGCACCAAGTGTACTTGATACACTCGGAGCTTTCAGGAGATAGAAAAGTCCCGCAAGTGCTGCCAACGCTGAACCAATAGCAAAAGTTATTGTTATGATACTATTTATATTAATACCCATCAGCTGTGCCGCACCTCTGTCCTCCGACACCGCAACCATAGCACGTCCGATTCGGGTACGCTTTACAAACAAAGTAAGTGTAAGCATTACAACCACTGTAACCGCAAGAGTAACTAATGCAGATACTTGTACCGGAACTCCCAGAAAGTTCACAGAACCAAAATCATATACAGTAACCATCTTATTTGCAGAACCAAAAATTATCTGTGCAAGACTTTGCAAAAGGTAACTTACACCAATAGCTGTAATAAGCACTGCAAGCGGTGAAGCACCACGAAGCGGCTTATATGCTACCTTTTCTATTGTAACACCCAAAACAACACAGAATATAACTGCCAACACAATAGCAAGCAGAGGATTCTTTGTTGCCATAAATACATAAATAACATATCCACCAACCATAATGATATCGCCGTGCGCAAAATTAAGCATCTTCGCAATACCGTATACCATAGTATAACCAAGAGCAATCATGGCATAAATACCACCCAGGCTGAGACCGTTTATAAGAGTAGATAAAATAATTTCCATATATCTTTCTCCCACCTTAAATGATAATCGCTACTATAGTAATACCATAGTAGCACTGTTGAAACATACGTCATCGTATCTTAAAATAACGTATTCATAAACTACAACTGCATACACCGCCAAAAAGGCGATGTATGCAATTCCAAAAATCTTCTTAAAACAATAATCAGTTAGCTTCCTTAATGATGTACTTGATAGCACCCTTATTTACATAACCGTTTGTTTCCCAAGTGATACTTTCACCTGTAACAGCATTTTCAAGTGTATATCCATTTGTGAATTGTTCTTTAAGAATGTCGCAAAGGTCAGAAGCACTGATTGTTACCGGAATATCCTTGCCTTCTGCAACAGCCTTCTGCATAGCACCATAGATTGCATATACACAGTCATAAGCTGAAGCACCGAACTGGTTAAGTGTATCGTTACCATACGCTGCACTGTACTTATCAATAAATTCTTTTGCCTTACCGTCTGTTGCCTTTGAGTTAAAGTGTGAAAGCATTGTTACTTCCTGAGGAATTGTTGTTATATCAAAGCCTTCAATATTATCAATACCATCAAAACCGTCACAACCGTAATATACTGCATCAGGAGCAAGAATATCCTTCGCCTGTGTCATAAATAATGATGCCGGTGTGTAATATGTAGGCATAAAGATAAATGTGCAATCCTTAAGTGTATCAATCTGAGTTGAGAAGTCAGTTGCGTTTGCTTCTGTAAATGTTGTATCAATAACGGTGATTGATGAATCAAGATTAGCCTTGAACTGATCATAGATACCCTTTGAATAAGCTTCGTCTGACTTATAGAATGCTCCGATTGTAGCACCTGCATAGTTTTCATTTACGAACTCAGCAGCTACCTTACCCTGGTTACCATCAGCAAAACACATCTGATAACCGTTAGGATTTGCAGGAATAGCATCACCTGAAGCTGAAGGTGTCAGGAAGAACACATTGTCATCAGCTGAAAGATTTGAATACTCAAGACCCGGCTGTGTTGTTACAGTACCTAATGAAGCCTGCATACCACCTTCATACATAGATGAATAGTTTGTTGATACCTTTGTTGCATCATTTACGTCATCAACGGCTATAAGTTTAAAATTAGTACCGTTAAGACCGCCTGCTGCATTAATTTCATCTACGGCAAGCTGAGCAGAATTTGCTACTGCTGTTCCGTACATAGCCGCACCGCCTGTAAGAGGACCTGAAACGCCTATTACATACTCTGTGTTATTTGATGTGTAACCATCTGTTGAACCTCCGCAGCCTGCCAGCATACTAACGCTAAGTGTTGCTGCAAGTGCTATTGAAAGAATTTTTGTGATTTTCATAATGAAAAACCTCCCTTAATTTATTTTGAAATACTGTTAATAGTATATCATTTTTTTTGATTAATGTCAATATTTTTCTCTTTTTTAATTTTTTCACTTTATTTTCTGAAGTGTTGCCCTGTCATATTCACACTCATTGTTTACTGTTTTTATATGAACATTCATAATACTTGTTTAAAAATTCAATATCACTTTTTGTAAGCTCTGCTTTTTCAAGCATATCAGGACGCTTATTAAGCGTAGCAATAAGCGACTGCTCTCGCTTCCACTGTTCAATTTTTGCATGATGTCCCGATATTAATATTTCAGGAATTTCTTTGCCGTTCCATACAGCAGGACGTGTATACTGGGGATATTCAAGCAAACCGTTATAGTGAGATTCGTTTTTAAATCCGTCCTCTGCACCAAGAACGCCCGGAATAAGACGTGTCATTGTATCTATCACTGTCATTGCAGGGATTTCTCCACCGGTTAGAACAAAATCTCCTATTGAAAGCTCCATATCAACAATTTCATCAAGCACTCTTTGGTCAATCCCCTCATAATGACCGCACAACAAAATTATATGCTCATACTGCTCTGATAAATCTATAGCTATTCTTTGATTAAATACCTTTCCCTGAGGTGACATATAGATTGTAAACGGCTTATAATCAAGACCTTCTGCAACAGACATATACGCATTATAAACAGGAGGTGCCGCCATAAGCATTCCTCCTCCGCCGCTATACGGATAATCGTCTACCTGATTATGTTTGTTGCCTGAATAATCACGTATATTTATAAAATTCATTTCCACAAGCCCTTTTTCCCTTGCACGACCTATCATACTGTCACCAAGAACAGCTTCAAACATATCCGGAAAAAGAGTTAACACATCAAATTTCATTCGTCAAGTCCTTCCATTATATGAACAGTTACTCTTTTGTTTTCTAAATCAATTTCTTTTACAACATCATCTATGACAGGTAACAAAAGATTTTTCTTACCTTCTCTTTTTACGTCATAAATATCATTTGCACCTGTGTTAAACACATCCGCAATAACGCCGATTTTTCCGTTTTCATCATATACGTCAAGCCCAATCAGGTCAGCTATATAATACACTCCATCTTCAAGCTCCCAAAGGTCATCACGGTCAGCATATATCGTAAGTCCCTTATATTTTTCAGCTTCATCAATATCATTTATCTCTTTAAACTTTATTATAAGATTATTTTTCTGATATTTTACTTTTGAAACTGTCAGAACCTCATCACCTGACTTTCTTTTTATATACACCTTTGGAATATCCTCAAAATCCTCAGGAGCATCAGTCCACGCAGTAACCTTGACATCGCCTCTTAAACCGTGAGTATTTATTATCTTTCCTACTTCTAAAAACTCCATAGTATTCTCCTTTCAAAAATTAAAGGCTGTTACGCTTCTACACGCAGCAGCCTATGTATTTTTATCCGCCTATCTGTATATGTAACGACGGTGCCGCACGCTTTGCCGCCTGCAGAAGTCTGTCCATATATTCATTCGACATAGGCTCTATATCAGATAATGTATATTCTCTGCCTAAGCCTTCATATTTACCTTGCCCAAGTCTGTGATACGGTAACAAATGATGTGCCTTTACTCCCGGCAGAGTTGCTGCAAATTCAGAGATTGCTCTTATTTCTTCAGGAGTGTTATTAAAGCCCGGAATTACAGGTGTTCTGACAGTTAAATTCACTAAACCGCTTTCAGCAATTTTTCTTGCATTTTCCAGTATACGCTCATTTGGCTGTGTAGTAAATTCCTTATGCTTTACACTGTCCATATGCTTTATATCAAGCAATACATAATCAAGATGCGTCAAAAATCTTTCTATGGTTTCCCATTTTGTAATTGCCGTAGTCTCAATCGCTGTATTTATCCCCATATCATGACACGCACGAAGCAAGCCAATCGCAAAATCAGGCTGTAACAGAGCTTCACCGCCCGACAACGTCATTCCGCCGCCACTACGTGAATAATAAAAGCTATCCTGTCGAACAACGTCCATAACATCTGCAACAGTTACATCCTGTCCCATAATCTTCTCTTTGCCTTCAAAGAACATTTTCTCTATTTCGTAGCTCTGAGATTCAGGATTACAGCACCAACGGCATCTTAATGCACAGCCCTTCAGGAAGACAATAGTTCTTATACCCGGACCGTCATGGATAGAATATTTTTGTATATCAAATATTCTTCCGACTGTATTGTAGTAATTTTCCATATTATACCCCGCCTGCAAAAGACTGTTCCGTCCTCTTTATAATATCATCCTGTAGCGAGCGTGACAGTGTTGTAAACAATGCACTGTAGCCTGCAACTCTTACCACAAGCGATTTATATTTTTCAGGATGATTCTGTGCATCTATAAGAGTTTCACGGTTAACTACGTTAAACTGCATATGCATTCCCTTCTGGTCAAAGAATGCTCTTATATATGCCACAAATTTCTGTAGTCCCTCCATTCCGCTAAGTGCTGACGGATGGAATTTCTGATTATATAATGTACCGTTTGAAGCTATTGCATGGTCAAGCTTTGCAACCGAGTTTGCTGCCGCTGTAGGGCCTAATGTATCATAACCGCTTCTTGGGCCTACGCCGTCTGCAATAGGTGTATTTGCAAGTCTTCCGTCAGGTGTTGCACCTGTCTGCTCACCCAAAGGAACATTTGCCGAAACAGGATATAACCCTGCATGGAAAATACCACCTCTTGGGTTTTTGTATTTTTCAAGCTCTCGTGTGTATACATATGCAACATCACGTGCAAACAAGTCTACTTCTTCAACGTCGTTACCGTATTTTGGAACTTCATCTATCATCTTATGAAGCTTCTGATATTTTGCTTTCTTTTCAGGGTCAGTTTCACCTGCAAGGAACATTCTGCAAATTTCCTTTATCTGCTCCTCTGAAACAGGCTTACCCATAGCAACAAGATTATCCACAACCTCTTTTGTTGCATTCTTAGCTGCCTTTGGTGTAAGAGGCTCACCAAAGTTATGAATCATAGCCTCTTTAAAATCTGCCAATGTAGCAAGCTTTTTATCAAATACAAGTGTCTTTATTGCATAAAGGGCGTCTGTCATATTAGCAATACCAAATCCCTGCGGGCCTGTAAAGTTATAACGCGCTCCGCCCTCCTGAAGGCTCTTACCCTTCTTTACACAGTCATAAACAAGACATGACTGGAACGGCAATGGACATCTCTCACCATGAGCTACATCTATAGCATTATTTGCATTAACCATCAGCTGTATCTGATAGTGTACCTGCTTTTTATATGCATCATATAATTCATCAAAAGTCTTGAACTTTGTAACATCACCCGTCTGCAAGCCTACCTGAACACCCTTATCCATACCATTTGAGAAAACAAGCTCAATCGGACGGCAAAGATTAAAGAATGCCGCATCATGCCAGCCGTCAGTCATTGTACTTGCCTGTGGCTCAACGCAACCGATAATATTATAATCTCTCGCTTCTTCAAGAGGTATTCCTCTGCTCATAAGCGACGGAATAATTACCTCATCATTATAATAAGCAGGAAGTCCTATACCCGTTCTTGTAAGCTCTGCACACTTTATTAAAAATTCATTCGGTGTTCCGTTCCATACTCTTACCGAGAATGACGGAGCAGGAAGCTGTGTATGCATTGATGCCTGTATACACAAGAATGATAAATCGTTAGTTGCGTCAAGGCCTTCCCTCGTCTGACCGCCTGCACAAAGATTCTGGAACAAGCTGTAGCCTGCAAAGCCCTCAGCAGAAGCCGCATCACGGACTTTATTCAAGTCATTAAGCTTTACCCATATACAGTCAATTAATTCCTGAGCAAATTCTCTTGTAAGTATTCCCTTTTCTATATCTGCTTTATAATAAGGATACATATACTGGTCAAAACGTCCCGGAGAAATTGAGTGTCCGCTTGACTCAACCTGTAAAAGCATCTGCAGGAACCAGAAGGACTGACAAGCCTCATAGAAGTTCTCAGCACCGTTTTCAGGAACTTTTACACAGTTTTGTGCAATAAGAAGCAATTCCTGTTTTCTTGTCTGATTCTTTTCTTTCTGAGCCATCTCATATGCAAGATTTGCATATCTTCTTGCATAGTTTATAACAGCCTCACATGAAATCAGAACACTTTCAAGGAATTCATGCTTTTTTGTATAATCAGCATCATAGACATTCATGCTGTTCATTTCAGCCTGAACCTCTTCAATGATACCATTACATCCTATTTCAATGAATTTTTTATAATTTACGGTAACGTGTCCTATTCCGTTATAGAAATAGTTACCCGGTGTAAACATATTATGTTCAATAGAAAGCATAGCCTGAGGTGCCATATACGAAGCCGCAAGCTCACTTGATGTCTTGCCCTTCCAATACGGATAAACCTCTCTTAAAATCTGCTTATTTTCTTCTGATATATGGAATGGGTCAGCCTCACGGAATTCCACAGTATCAAGCTCACCTTCAAGCCATTCATATGAATATTCAGGGAATACCTGACAGCTTCTTGGTGATTTTGTACTGCTTCCGACAATAAGCTCATTCCTTCTTATTGTAACAGGGATATTCTCAAGAATGTGTGCAAAAGCCAAAGCACGTCTTTTAACTATAGGCTCATCCTCAGTCTGCTTATAGCTTTCTGTAAGAAGAACCGCTCTGTCTGTTTCTATTTCAGGCATTTTTGCAAACAAATCATCAATAAGACCGCGTACTCTGTCGGTCATTGGAATATCTGTTGTATTAAACGTTTTCATAAGCTTTATGCTCCTTATGTAACTAAATTTCATATATATAATTCAAGACAAAATTATTCAGTATTATTATACCACTATATTTTTATTTTGTCAAATAATTCTTTTAATTATTACTTAATTCAATAAGTAACCGTTCCATATTCTCCTCAGAGTATTCTACTTCAGAGGAATACAGTCTTGCAATCTCAATAATCGTATCTGTATTAATGCTTCCGTATCGCTTACAATGAACCGCCCATAAAGCACGTATTATATACGCACTAACAGCTGCGAGCTTTATACGTTCACAAAAGCTTTCATCATACATTCCCTCTGCAAAATGGCGATATATAAAATACACCGTCAACTGCTCAGACATAATATCCCATTTTGTCATATTAACATCAGATATATCTGTTTGTTTCAATTCTTTTAACAGTTTAGTCCACGCTTCATCCATACGTTCAAGCGAAAGATAAAAATCAGCCCATTGAGGTATTGTTTTAGACGAAAACTTTATATCATATTCTTCAATTATTTTTTTAATTCTCTCATCAAATGTCAAATTTCTATCCTGAACAACATCAAGAATTTTATCACGCAGTTCAAAAGTAAGCTGTTCTTCCTCGTTTGTACATTTTTCATCATCTGATATTTCTATGAGTCTTAATTTGTCAGGATTGGTTAAAATAATCCGTCCTGCTTCTTCACAGCACAGCCCAAGTCCTATTTCAGTTCGTGTATCATAAAAATTCCTGAACCGAGGATGCTCGGTACATATTTCACACAATGCATTTTCTCCAAGCTCCGAAATAATATCACATAGATTATGTTCATTTAAAAACGGGCAGCGTTCATTATCCAAAAGCTCAAAATGAGGAGTTCCTTCTGTTGAAATCCCATTAGCCAAACGCTCGCCCATTTCCCCTTTTACGTTCTTATACCGTTCATATGTTTCGTTATCAATATCAATTTCCCAGCCAATACAGCAGTTATGTTTACATTTATCTGCAATACAGGAAAATTTATTATAATAATCAGGGACAAATATTTTCATTTTCTACTTCTCCAAATTTTTATTTAATAATTTCTATCATCTCATTGTTTTTCTGTTTATCATATCACAAATTCATTTTTTAGTCAACGACACCGCCATATACTTTCAAGAATTTATTTTTAAAAACACATTTTGAACCAATATTGGTTCTTTTTTGTACTAAAATAGATATATAATAAATAAAAAGAACTAATTCAAGCACAAAAAGAGGTGATTTATTTGCAAGAACAGAAAATTAAACAGGATACAATCCACATTGGTCAGAACATACGAAGAATAAGAAAACAAAATAACATAAAACAGGTCGATATGGTAATCAAGCTACAGCTTGCAGGTATGGATATAACTCGCGAGGCTTTAGTAAAAATCGAAAGCGGTATTCAGCATATTTATGCCAGTCAGCTAAAAGCAATAAAAGAAGTTCTGAATACCTCATACGATGAACTATTAAAATAAATAAAAAGGAATTATCTACTTCATGAAAACACTTAAATCTGTAAATACTTTAATTCTTTTGTTTGCTCTACTTGTTGCCATCGGTTATATAATAGAGCTTAAAACAGAGCCTGCATTCAATAAAACAAATGTTGTTATAACTGATACAGTAACCGTTACTCCGAGTATATCACCCACTGAAACCGTATCAACATATAAAACCAATATAAATACAGCTAAAATTGATGAGCTTTGTAAATTAAAAGGAATCGGCAAATCAACAGCACAAAAGATAATTGATTACAGAACCGAAAACGGAGCATTCAAATCCGTTGAAGATTTACTGTACATAAAAGGTATCGGTGAAAAAACACTTGCGGAATTTAAAGACAGCATATGTGTTAAATAATCTACTCAGCAAGCAAAACAGCTGAAATTGCCTGAGCAATATTTTTACCTCCCTCTTTTGCTTCATCGAGAGTAGTTCCGTTACTTCCGACTTCTATCAGGATACTGCCCTGTGTTGTGTGCATATTGAAACGCTCTCGTCTTAAATTTATCGGACGCATCATACCCGGATACATTATATTTGCCGCACTTTGAATTTTTGCTGCAAAGCCCAGATTATCCTTCCATGCAGGATGCGAAAGTCCAAGTCCGTCGGTTCCGAGAACAAGCATAACCTTTGCCGTTGATACACCGTTTTGCTCACATTTTACGGTAAGCTTTGAACCGTCAGGATATATATACGCATCCCTGTGAACATCTATCACAGCTTTTATACTCGGATATTTTTTCAGATTATATTGAATAGTTGATAATGTTCTTGTATAAGCTCCCTGATACGAAGGATAATCATGCACTGTTTCATCATGAACACAGTGTATTCCGTTATTTTCAAAGACTTCTGATATAACATTTCCAACCGCTATCATATTCTTTTCCCCGTCAGCAGTACGTTCCGTTTCTCCGCTCATTGCATCTCCGTTAAAGCATTCTGTTGTATGCGTATGAACTATCAGAATTTGCGGTTCTGAATTTTTTTCTATATTAAAAGGCAATTCCTTTGCACAAAGCTCATTCAAATTAACCGTATACGACGATGCGTTATTAATTTCCAAGCCTACCCCTGCCATAATTTCTGACTTCGAAGGGAAATCAGGTGTTAAACTGTCCGGCTCTGCTGTTGGTTCAGGTGTTACGCTTACAGGCTCAGGTGTAGCTGCATTTTCTGTGGGCAAAGGCGTATTAATTGTTTCTCCGAATATCGGCGAAAATTCAGCAATTACACTTTCAGGCTCGTCCGGTTTAAAGCCTATGATATTCATGAGCTTTTCCGATATATTAAAGTCTTTTTCAGAAGGCAGACTTTCGTTCAGAATTTCAATATATTCAGCCTTGTCCTCTGCATTAAAAACAGGTGCTGTTTCAGGCTCTGCATTCGCCATTGCAAACACACAAATAATAAGTATATTCAACAACAAAAATAATGTCGCTTTTAATTTCGCCTTAGTTATGCATATTGTTCTGAAACGCATATCAATTTGTCCCTTCTTTCATCCGTAAATTTCATATATACTATCCTTACGTTAGAAATCCGGAAATATGTTAAAAAATTTTAATTTTTACAATTATTTAAATGCTTGACTTATTTTGCTTACTATGGTAAAATTATATGAAGTAAAAGCATGAAAGGATTTATACTTATGAATACAAACTATACATACATAGACGGCGGAGTGTGTGCCGCAAAAGGATTTAAGGCTAACGGATTAAACTGTGGTCTTAACAGCAACAAAAACAAAAATGACCTGTGTGTATTTGCAAGTGATGTTATTTGCAGTGCCGCAGGAGTTTATACAACCAACAAAGTGAAGGGTGCACCGGTAACCGTGACACGTGATAAAATACTTGCAAACGGAGGTAAAGCACAGGCTGTTATTGCAAACTCAAAAAATGCAAACACCTGTAATGCTGACGGAATTGAAAAGGCGGAGGCGATGTGTTCTCTTACAGCTTGCGAGCTTGGAATTGACGAAAATCTTGTTCTTGTTGCTTCAACAGGAGTAATCGGTCAACCGTTACCGATTGAGCCTATCAAAAACAATATTACTGAGCTTGTAAGCGGTCTTACATATGACGGAAATGAAAAAGCCGCAACAGCAATCATGACAACTGATACAGTAAAAAAAGAGGTGGCAGTTGAATTTGAAATCAACGGTAAAATATGTCATCTTGGAGGTATGGCAAAGGGCAGTGGAATGATTCACCCTAACATGGCAACCACGCTGAACTTTATCACAACCGATATTGCAATCAGTTCAGAGCTTATACAAAAAGCACTTTCAGAAATAACAAAAATCACATATAACTGTCTTAGTGTTGACGGCGACACATCAACAAACGATATGGTAGTTATTCTTGCAAACGGTCTTGCAGAAAACGAAGAAATCACATCAGAAAATGAGGAATACGAAATATTCAAGCAGGCACTCTATATTGTAATGCGTGATATGACAAAGATGCTTGCAAAGGACGGCGAAGGAGCTACAAAGCTTATTGAGTGTACTTGCTCATCAGCACCTGACCTCGACACCGCAATTATAGTAGCAAAAAGTGTTATCCGCTCTCCCCTCTTTAAATGTGCAGTATTTGGCGAGGACGCAAACTGGGGACGTATCCTTTGTGCTATAGGTTATGCAGAGGCTGAATTTGATATTAACAAAGTCGATGTTGATATAGCTTCATCAAAAGGAACTGTTGCTGTATGCAGAAACGGTGCAGGAGTTCCGTTCTCAGAAGAAGAAGCGGCTGTTATTCTTTCAGATGATGAAATACTTATAAACATAGAACTAAATGCAGGAAATACAGAAGCTAAAGCATGGGGCTGTGATTTAACATATGACTATGTAAAAATTAACGGCGACTACAGAAGCTGATACAAAAAGGATTGCACATAATATGCAATCCTTTTTTGTATTACTTTGCTATCTCAACCGCCGTAACACCGGCAAGTATCAGTATTACTCCGATATACTGCATCACACCTATGACCTCACCCAAGAACAGCCCTCCAAGTATTATTGTTGTAATAGGTTCTATGGTTGATATAATCCCCGCTGTTGACGCTCCTTCGTATTTTACACCCGCCTGAAACAGAGGCATTGCAAACAAAGTTATAAGCAAGGAAATCAACAGCGCATATACCCACGCTTTAGGAGTCATATTAAACGAAATTCCATCAGCAATAAATCCAAAAACAAGAGTTGATACACTTATAATAAGCATTGTATAAAATGTAAGCTTTACATAGTCCATTGAATCAAGACCTGATTTGTCCATATACAATACATAAAAGCTGTAAAAAATCCCTGACATCGTTGCCAATACTATTCCTATTTTATCAGATGAGTTTTTAATATCAACAAACATAAATATTCCGATAGTTACAAGGATTGCCGCAATTATCGTTGCACGTTTTATCCGTTCATGATATATAAATGCAGATGCAAAAACAATAATCAGAGGATATATAAAATGCAGTGTTGTTGCAAGCCCCGTTGAGATATATCTGTAGGATAAATATAAAAAAATGATAGGAACTGCACCGCCGAGTGTTCCGAGAATTACAACGCTTTTCAGCTCTTTTTTAGTAAGCTTTAACGATACATGATTTACTTTCAGAAGAATATATAAAAGCGGTACTGTCAAAGATGCCCGCAAAAATGCAAGCGTTATTGCTCTTGTACCGCCTGAATATGTTATCTTTGCAAGAATCGGCGCAAGTCCGTATACAAATGCCGATATCAGCAAACATATTTTACCCTTATTATTTTTTATTATTTCACGCATCACGGACACCCCCGAAATTACATTTATTAAAAGTATTTCCGTTTTTTGTCCGTAATATACACTACTTTATTTTGTCCCAATAAGCCTTTGCCGCTTGCTCGTTCTTGTTATCCCCGTATTCATAATATTTTTTATCTTTAATATTATCAGGAAGATACTGTTGTCTTACATAATGATTAGGGAAAGCATGTGCATACTGATAACCTATACCATGCCCCATTTTTTCAGCTCCGCCGTAATGTGAATCCTTTAAATGAGCCGGTACATCGCCTGTATCCGTAGTTGATATATCATTCAAGGCATCATCAATCGCACATATAACACTATTTGATTTTGGTGCTGTTGCAAGCAGTATTACAGCTTGCGCAAGAGGCAGACGTGCCTCCGGGAAGCCCAACTGCAATGCACTGTCAACGCAGGATTTTACAATCGAAACAGCCTGCGGATATGCAAGTCCTATATCCTCCGATGCCATAACAAGTAGTCGTCTGCATATTATCGGCAAATCCCCGGCACTTATAAGCCTTGCAAGATAGTGAAGTCCGGCATCAGGGTCAGAACCTCTTATTGATTTTTGAAAAGCGCTCAAAATATCATAATGACTGTCTCCGTCCTTATCATAACGCATAGCCTTTTTCTGAGTTGCTTGCTGTGCTGTTTCTAGAGTTATATTTATATTTCCGTCCGAATCCGGCTTTGATGCAAGAAATGATATTTCAAGAGCGTTCAGGGATTTTCTCACATCACCGTTTGCAGTATGTGCAAGATGTTTTATAACTCCATTATCAATAGTAACATTATAGGCACTATAATCCTCTTGCTTTAAAATTTCCGAAGCACGAGACAGGGCTTTTTCAACATCGTCAGGATTTAAAGGCTGAAATTCAAAAACTACACTTCTTGAAAGCACAGCGTTATATACATAAAAATACGGATTCTCAGTTGTACTTGCAATAAGTGTTATTTTTCCGTTTTCCATGAACTCAAGGAGAGATTGCTGTTGTTTTTTATTGAAGTGCTGAATCTCATCAAGGTACAGCAAAACACCCTCAGGTGCTAAAAAAGAATCAAGAGTCGAAACTATATCTTTAATATCGCTTACCGATGCATTTGTAGCATTAAGACGTCTCAGAGTTTTACCTGTACGTGAAGCTATAATATTAGCTATCGTCGTTTTACCCACTCCCGACGGGCCGTAAAAAATCATATTCGGTATATCGTTTTTTTCGATTATGTTTCTAAGAAGCTTACCCTCACCAATCAGATGAGCCTGTCCGCACACTTCGTCAAGGCTTTGTGGACGGATACGGTCTGCAAGCGGTGTTTTTGCCATATTCTCACCCTTTCTTTATATATAAAGGCGACACAACGCCGCCCTTTATATGTTATCTTAATACTCTTCTGTCTATAATTCTGTTTAATTCATCTACTTCTTCACGAGAAACTGTAGTCATTGCCGACCAACGGCACGAATCCACATGAGACATAAGCTCTTTTGCCTTCTTATAGTAGCCTCTCTTAACTGCAATTTGCGCACCATGATAATACGCTTCAACAAACTTCGGAGCATCCTCAATTATCTTATCCGATAGCTTTGCCGCCTTATCATATTCTCCCATTTCATAATAACAGAGTGAAAGGTTGTCCATTATATCCCTGTCATCGCTGTTATACTCATACGCTTCTTCACAGAATTTTGTTGCTTCAGAAAGATTTCTTCCGCTTACAAGCTTAAAATAACCAATCATTCCATATAGCTGAGTGGTTTTATAATTTCCGTTATCGAACATTTCAAGAGCATCAGCCAATGCTTCATCCAATCGTCCTTGCTTAAAATAAACCATACATCTTTGCTGTTTGGCACCCATTCTTTCCTTTGAAAGCTTAGGGTCTTTTGTTCTGATTATGCTGTCAAAAATCTTTTCAGCTTCGCTAAACTTACCTGTACGCATCAAAGTATATGCATAATTTATTCTGATTGTTGCCTTTGCTCTGCCTGTTGAAATTGACTTTTTAAACATTTTTTCTGCAAGCTTAAAATCACCGTCATTAAAAGCCTGCTGAGCTTTAACAGCCCAGTATGTAGGAATATACGCATACACTCCGTATAAAACTATAGCCAAAGTTACAGCTATTCCTAACCAGACATTTACAGTATAGGAAAAGAAAAACGCCGCAAACAAAATCAGTACATAAATAATATTTTTCATTATATTTACTCCTATAAATTTTAAGGGCAGAATCTCTGCCCTTATTGTTTTAATATTCTGCTGTTCCTACTGTTCTTGGGAACGGAAGCACGTCTCTTATGTTCTGCATTCCTGTTATATACATAACAGCTCTTTCAAAACCAAGACCAAAGCCTGCGTGCTTATTTGTACCGTACTTTCTCAAATCAAGATAGAAGCCGTAATCCTCAGGATTTAAGCCGCATTCATTCATTTTCTGAATAAGTACGTCATAATTTTCTTCTCTCTGGCTTCCGCCTATGATTTCACCAACGCCCGGCACAAGCAAATCCATTGCCGCAACAGTCTTGTTATCGTCATTGAGCTTCATATAGAATGCCTTTATTTCCTTTGGATAATCCGTTACAAATACAGGCTTTTTATAAATCTGCTCTGTCAAATATCTTTCATGCTCAGTCTGTAAATCACTGCCCCATTCAACAGGATATGCAAACTCATCATTATGTTCTTTCAAAAGCTCTACAGCCTCAGTATATGTTATTCTTGCAAAATCGTTTGATACGACATTATGAAGTCTTTCAAGCAAGCCCTTATCAACAAACTGATTGAAGAACTCCATTTCCTCCGGAGCATTTTCAAGACAGTAATTGATTATATATTTCAGCATTGCTTCTGCAAGCTCCATATCATCAGCAAGGTCAGCAAATGCAATTTCAGGTTCTATCATCCAGAATTCAGCCGCATGACGTGTTGTATTTGAATTCTCAGCTCTGAATGTAGGACCAAATGTATATACATTTCTGAATGCCATACAGAAGGTTTCAACATTCAGCTGTCCGCTTACAGTCAGGTTTGTTGACTTGCCGAAGAAATCCTCGCTGTAGTCAACATTACCATCCTCTGTCTTTGGAAGGTTTTCCATATCAAGAGTTGTTACTCTGAACATCTCACCTGCACCCTCACAGTCACTGCCTGTGATAATCGGTGTATGAACATACACAAAGCCCCTCTCCTGGAAGAACTCATGAATTGCATAAGCAATCATTGAACGTATACGGAACACCGCTGCAAACGTATTTGTTCTTGGACGAAGATGTGCTATTGTTCTTAAATATTCAAATGAATGTCTCTTCTTCTGAAGCGGATAATCAGGAGTTGAAGCACCACTTATTACAACCTCATCAGCTTTTAGCTCAAACGGCTGTTTAGCTTCAGGTGTAAGCTCCAAAATACCCGTTGCTGTCAATGCCGCACCAACGTTCAGCTTCGAAAGCTCCTTGAAGTTTTCAAGTTTTTCTTCTTCAATTACTACCTGTAATGTCTTAAAGAAGCTTCCGTCATTAATTTCAATAAATCCGAATTTATTTGATACTCTTATGTTACGTATCCAACCCGAAATTGTAACTGATTTACCGCCAAACTCATCAGTGTTCCGGTAAAGCTGTTTTATCAATGTACTCATATTTACTTTACTCCTTTGCTTATATCAAAATTATTCCGTGTTCCTTACACGTTTTTATCATTTCGTCACTCCATATTGAAGCCTGAACCTCACCTATATGAGCCTTACCCAAAAGCAGCATACAAAGTCTTGACTGACCTATTCCGCCGCCGATTGTATACGGAAGCTCGCCGTTTAACAGCATCTTATGGAATACAAGCTCAAGTCTTTCCTCGCATCCCGAAGCCTTTATCTGTCTTACCAATGCTTCCTCATCAACTCTTATACCCATGCTTGAAAGTTCCAACGACAAATCAAGAATCGGATAATAAATAAGTATATCACCATTTAATTCCCAATCGTCATAGTCAGGTGCTCGTCCGTCATGCTTATTGCCTGATTTCAACACTTTACCAATCTGCATCAGGAATACCGCTTTCTTTTCTCTAAGTAGCGTATCCTCTCTCTGCTTTGGTGTAAGGTCAGGATACATATCCTCCAATTCCTGTGTTGTAATAAATGTTATCTGTTCAGGCAGTTCTGTTTCTATTTCATGATATTTTTGCTTTATAATATCATGAGTAGCCTTAATTGTTGAATAAATCTTTGAAACAACAGATTTTAATGTTTCCATATTTCTGTCGTTCTTATCTATTACAATCTCCCAATCCCACTGGTCAACGTAGATTGAGTGAAGATTATCAAGTTCTTCATCACGTCTTATAGCGTTCATATCAGTATATAAGCCCTCACCCACAGGGAACTTATATTTTCCTAAAGTCATTCTCTTCCATTTAGCAAGCGAATGAACTATTTCAAGATTACCTCCAACTCCGGGTGCATCAAACGTAACAGCTCTTTCCACACCGTTTAAATTATCGTTTAATCCTGATTCAGGCTTTACAAAAAGAGGTGCTGATATACGCTGTAAATTAAGCGTACTTACAAGCTCTCTTTGAAATGTATCCTTTATTGATTTTATTGCCGCTTCCGTTCTTCTGCCGTCAAGCTTTGACTGATAGCCCTCAGGTAAAATCAACGCCATATCCGTAATTCTCCTTTATGTTTATTTTTTATCTACCACTTCTATATTATCGAGAGTGGCTCTGAAGTTAGCCTTTATCATTTCAAGATATTCTTTTCTCAAAATTGCCTGCTCGTTTCTTTCTTCATTCGTAAGACCTTCTGCCTTCGATTTTTTTGCAAGCTCATTTATACGTTCTATCTTTTTCTTATCCAAAGTCCTCACCCTCTCTGCTCTAATATTATATTATAACCTATTTATGCAAAAAATTCAAGTAGTTTTAGCGTTTTTTTTAATTAAAGTCACACTTTTTTTCAAAAATTCATAATATACATTACAATCCGCAAGAAAGGAGGACTTCAAAATGAATGAATGCTACAACAACGGCTGTAACCACGGCTGCAACTTCGACCTTGATATGATTATCTGGGTTCTTATTATAATCGTTATCGTTACATGTATGTGTGACTAATACTTAAGACTCGGGAGCTGTCATTCATTTGACAACTCCCGAAACCATTTTAAACCAAAGCATTTTTTAAAACTGCGTCCATATTATCTACAGGAATAAATTTTATTTTATCCTTGATTTCTTTTGGGATTTCATCTGTATCGGGCTTATTATCCTCAGGAATTATTACTGTTTTTATTCCTGCTCTGTATGCCGCAAGTGATTTTTCCTTTAAGCCGCCTATCGGAAGAACTCTTCCTCTCAGAGTTATTTCTCCCGTCATGGCAATATCGTTTCTTACAGGCTTTTGCGACAATGCACTGACAAGTGCAGTTGCGATTGTTATACCTGCCGACGGTCCGTCTTTAGGAACTGCACCCTCAGGAACATGGATATGTATATCCTTATTCTTATAAAATTCACCGTCGATTTTTAGTTTCTTTGTTCTTGAACGAATATAGCTTATAGCCGCCATTGCTGATTCCTTCATGACATCACCAAGCTTACCCGTAAGCTCTACCTTGCCTGTTCCGTCCATTATATTTACTTCAACAGACAAAGTCTCACCGCCGACTGACGTCCACGCTAAGCCCCTTACCACTCCGACCTCACTCTTTTTATTCATCATGTCAAAATGATAACGTTTGTTTCCGATATATTCCTCAAGATTTTTCGAGGTTATTCTTACTGATTTTTTATCTCCGTCAAGAAGCTTTTTCGCAGCCTTTCTTGCAAGAGTATTCAGAGTCTGTTCAAGCTTTCTTACTCCTGCTTCACGAGTGTAATAATCAATTATATCCTTTATTGCCTTATCGTCAATTTTAAACTGTTTTTCAGTAAGTCCGTTCTTTTCTATTGCCTTTTTTATAAGATATCCCTTTGCAATATTATACTTTTCCTCGTATGTATAGCCTGAAAGCTCGATGATTTCCATTCTGTCAAGAAGCGGACGTGAAATCGTTTCAAGTGTGTTTGCGGTTGTAATGAACAGCACCTTTGACAAATCGAACGGAACTTCAAGATAATGGTCACGAAACGCTGAGTTTTGCTCATAATCAAGCACTTCTAAGAGAGCCGCTGACGGGTCACCCTTATAGTCAGAGCCCATTTTGTCAATTTCATCAAGAAGAATAAGCGGATTCTTTGTTCCTGCTTCCTTCATAGCCGCCATTATACGGCCCTCCATTGAGCCTATATATGTTTTCCTGTGACCTCTTATATCGGCTTCATCATGTATTCCGCCAAGAGACACCCTGACGTACTTTCTGCCTAATGCTCTTGCAACCGATTTTGCAACTGATGTCTTACCAACTCCCGGAGGCCCTGAAAGACAAAGTATCGCCGTACTCTTACCGCCTGTAAAATGTCTTACTGCAAGGTATTCAAGTATTCTTTCTTTAACCTTATCCAATCCGTAATGGTCATCATTTAAAATCTGTTCTGCATCTTTTAAGTTAAAGTTCTCTTTAGTAAGCTTATTCCACGGCATTTCAAGCACAGTATCAAGATAACTGCGTATTACACCACTCTCAGCTGACGACTGAGGAAGCTTTGCAAAGCGGTCAACCTCTTTTAAAAGCTTTTCCTTTGTTGCCTTGATGGTTTTTAGCTTATTTATCTTTTCTCTGTACTCGTCCGACTCCTTAACAGGGTCTGCATCCTCGCCAAGCTCCTTGCTGATAACCTTCATCTGTTCTCTTAAATAATACTCACGTTGATTTTTGTCAATATTACTCTTTACACGTTTTGCAATTTTATTTTCAAGTGATACTATCTGAGTCATGTTCTTAAGCTCAAGAATAACCATCTCTGCTCTTGTACAGACATCAAGCTCATCAAGTATGCTCTGCTTTGCTTCAATTTTGAAATCTACGCCTGCGGCTATTAAATCACACACAAGTGACAGATTATTTGCAGACATTACCGCCATGAACTGATCTGCATGAGCCCTCGGCATCTGAGTGAAGTATTCTTCATATGTATGCTTTACCTGACGCATATACGCTTCATGTACGGTATCCTCCATGATACTGTACTCCGTCAAATCCTCAACAACGCCCTGAAAATACGGCTTGACCGATACAAGCTCACGTATTACAGCACGTCTTAACCCTTCGACAATAACACGAACTCCGTCGCCCGGAATTTTCATAACCTGTTTTATTTTTACAACCGTTCCTATTGGCTGTATATCTTCAATAGCCGGCATCTTGACATCAGGATTTTTCTGAGCTGTCAAAAACACCTCTGTATTATCCGCCGCCGCTTTTTCAAGTGCTTTTACAGAAACATCACGTCCTGCATCAAAGTTAAGCGTCATATTCGGAAATACCACAATCCCGCGCATAGGTACAACGGGAAGCATTTCTATATTATTTTCCATTTATATCTTATCCTTTCGATTATACAATATTACACGCAATTTTATCATATAGAATATATTATACCTAATTTTTTGACAGATTGCAATAGATTTTTGATATTTTTTGTGTTTTTGTTATATTAACTATGGACATTTTTGAAAATTTATGGTAAGATAGTAATTGCCACATAATAATAGTTCTAAAAGCGTAATCTAATGACGATTTGACTTTTTGTCAAAAAATGTACGCTCTATTTGACGTTGTTAGATTTACGTTAGAACTAAAAAAATTGTGTGGCAGCAATCCGAGCTGTACATTTTTTAGTGTGTAGCATTTGATTGCTGCACACTTTTTTAATTCTAACAAATTTCAAACTTCAAAGGAGGAAACAATTTATGAAAAAAGAGCGAATTAAAATTTTAAGTATCATCACTGCCCTGTGTATGATATTCAGTATGGTATCGGTTATGGCAGAGGAAGAAGTAAATAACAAATGCGGTGAAAATTTAACATGGACGCTTGACAATGCAGGAACACTTACGATTAGCGGTACAGGTGAGATGGATGTAATGGGATGGTATTCCACCATATATGGTATACCTTATATTGCAGAATCAGCCTACCATTCAAGCCAACCTTGGGATATATCAAAAGTAAAAAATATAGTCATCAATAACGGAATTACTACATTGAATAACTATG
The DNA here is from genome assembly GCA_045537455.1 of Candidatus Ornithomonoglobus sp. GTDB lineage: Bacteria > Bacillota > Clostridia > UBA1381 > UBA1381 > Ornithomonoglobus_A. The sequence continues at coordinate 23,340 of JAZSPM010000174.1, forward strand.
CATTTAAAAATCATGGGAATTTAATAAAAGTAACAATTCCCAATAGCGTAACGAAAATTAATTCACGTGCATTTAGCAGATGCTATAAATTAGTAAATATATTAATTCCAGGAAGTGTAAAAACTATAGGTGATTACGCATTCGGTGAATGTTCTAATCTTGTAAAAGCAGAAATATGTGAAGGTGTTAGAAATTTAGAAGAATTTTCATTTGTAAGTTGCGAAAATCTAACGGATATTACGCTTCCTGAAAGTTTAGAAAATATACAAAATAATGTATTTGGCGAATGTAATTCATTAGCATATATAAAAATCCCAAATAGTGTTACATATATAGGTGCAAATGCTTTTGGCGGATGTGATTTGTTAAATAATGTTAAAATTCCTTATGGTGTACTTAGTATCGAATCAGAAACATTTACAAGTTGTAACAGTCTTACAAACATATCGTTACCTAACAGTATATTAAGCATTGAAAACTCAGCATTTTCACACTGCAAGGAGCTTCAGTTTATATCAATTTCCGAAAGTGTTATGAATATAAAATATGGCGCATTTTACGGCTGCGAAAAACTTAAAAGTATAAATTTACCTAAAGGTTTATTGAGTATTGAAAAAGAAGCTTTCAAAGATTGCGAAAAGCTCACCGATGTATACTACGGTGGAAGTGCTGAGGATTGGGCTAAGATTACTATAGATGAGGGTAATGAGTGTTTAACAAAGGCTACAATCCATTACAATTCAGCGGCTGTAAATCCTGTTCCGCCGTCAGATGATGACAATAACAACGATAATACTTCTAATGACAATAACACAAATAACAACGGCGGTAATACTGAGAATAATAACACGTCAAACGACAATAATTCAAATATCGGTGATAATACTAACAATAATAACGATAACACAAATAACACACCGAATGATACCACAAATAACAATAATAACAGCAATACCGATAGCGAAAACAATTCAAGCAACGGCAACAATAATGGTACTACTACTGGCACAACCACTGTTATAAACAATAACACTACAAATACCACAATAACAAATAATACTACAACCAACAACAATATTGTGAATAACAATACTGTAAACAATAACATAACAAATAATACAAATATCACCAACAACATTACAAATAATGTTTCGCTAATTTTATACATCGGCAAAACAATGGCAAGTGTTGGCGGTGAAAATGTAGAAAACGACGTTGCACCGATTGTCCGTAATGACAGAACAATGCTTCCTGCACGTTTTGTTGCTGAAAATTTAGGAGCAGCTGTTGAATGGGACGGAAACGCAAAGCAGGTTAAAATTACAAAGGGCGATACTGTTATCACGCTTTCAATCGGCTCTGACAAAGCATATGTTAACGGAGCCGAACAAACACTTGACAGTCCTGCATTCGTTGAAAACGACAGAACCTACACTCCTGTCAGATTTATAGCAGAAAATCTTAATGCTGACGTTCAATGGAATGGCGACGAGCAGAGTGTAACCATCACACAAAAGTAACACTAAAAAAACACATTGGCTGTGGCACCAATGTGTTTTTTGTTTAGATTTCATCAAATTGATATAATCCTGTTTTTTATAACTGCTTCCGTTTTTTAATCTTTATTATCCGTGGTATTCGCCGTTATACTGAATCAGTGTTGCATCCTGAACACCTTCAATATTCTTAATCACATCCATAAAATGCATATCGTTCTTCTTGCAGAATACCTCAACTGCCATTTCAGTTCTTTCCTTACGAACAGTTTTTGACTTTATAAAATATCTCATCTTACCAAACGCACGAATAACATTATCTCCAGCTTCATCCGTTACATAATGTATTATTGCTATGTAAATTCTGCCTCTTTGCTGTTTATGATAAAACAATACAATCATAGCCACCATAATTGCCGCAGAAATAATTGCAAGAAGATACATATTCGCTCCGGCAGTAATTCCGGAGGTAATTGCCCAGAAAACATACAATAAATCCATAGGGTCTTTTATTGCTGTTCTGAAACGAACGATAGACAACGCACCAACCATACCGAGCGATATTACAATGTTAGTGCTTATCGCAAGAGTTACCATCGAAGTAAGCAAAGTCATGCCGACTAACGTAACAGCAAAGCTTCTTGAATAGATAACGCCAACGTAAAACTTACTGTAAACAAAATAGATTACAGCTCCCAGCACAAGTGCAGTTAACAAGCCTAAAACTATACTTGTCACAGTTGCTCCGTCAAATACCCCTGATTCTAAAATAGATTTTTTTATAACATCCTGTACACTCATAATTTTTCTCCTCACTTAATTTTCATACCAATATTTAAAGCTATTCATATATTCTGTTTTTTCATAGCACAAAACATATTTTGAAACCGCCGTAAATTCCGATGCTCTGTCGGGCAGTATTTCCTTTACTACCTTTGGCAAGAACTCAGTAAACTTAACCTCCATTACGCATTTACCCGGCTCTAATACCGGCAAAGCCGGCAAGGTATCATCAAATATATCATAACTCCCTATAGCCGCACGAACATCCATATCGAACGTAATTCTTACCGTACCTTCATCCTGAACCCACGGTTCCCTGTCATAATCTACAATCGTCCTCGGACGCATCACATTGCTCACACACTCGAAGTAAAATTCACGACACAACCCATTCGGGCTTTTTAATAAAAACTCATAATCACCATCAAGTATTTTATATACTTCATCTCTTGTAAGGGTTGCCGCTTCCTTATAAATATAGCTCCCGAACTTTTTCTTACGTTCAAGCTTAATGCTCGAATCAGAGCAATTATAAATTCTTATACGGTATTTTTTTCTTCTCAAAACGCCCGCATCCTTTTCTTCGTATGCAGAGTTGAAATAATCGTCAAAGTAAAGACTTCTTATCATATATCCACCGTTTTTTGCGTGCTTATCAAGAGTAAGAAACGGATAAAGACGCTGACAAATCAATTCCTTCTGCGCTGAATCAATCAGATACTTCCACTCATTTCTGTATTTCTCAATCTTCGACATAAACATCCTCCAATATCTTTCCGGATTCATCTACATAGAAGCACTTTGTACCATATATTTTACCGTTTTCTGTAAGATAACAATCAAATGCATACTGCGTTTTACCGCTTTTATTTTTGGCTGTTACCCTTATAAAATACTGTCCCTGAGGAAGCATATCTACCTGCGTTACAGGCATTTTCAGATTATCTGCCTGAGCTATTATTTCTTTAAAATTATAGTCCTTTGCTAATTCAAATTTATATGTAATTGTTTCTGCATCAAAATCATATGCATTATCCCATACAAAGGACAATTTCTCTCCTTTCTTTTCAGGAACAGCAATATAGAACGGCATCGGATTATCAAACGACTCCTTATACAGCTTATAGTTCGTTTCAATCTCGCCTGTAATTCCTGCTGCAACCGTATCATACTCCGACTCAGTCAAAGGAGCATACATCATATCAGGCATTCTGTATACATACGGCTTTACAAGCGCCGAATATTTACTAACCATACCGTTTATACGCTCTTTTGTCAGATACTTTTTTATATCTTCAACTGCACTATCTAACGCTTTACGGTATTTTTCAGATTTTAAACATCTTTGAAACAAAATATTACCCCAATAGTTGCTTATTCCCTTTTCCCAGCCTGCCTGTGCACTGTATGATGTTATTCCGTATTCTGTTCTTTTCAGACTGTCGTCATTATCCCAACTGATAATGTACCATTTCTCAGAATTAAGCGGGCTGTAAATATAAAAGTTTCTGTTTTGAGTATCAATATTTCCCATTAACATCTGGAATGCCATCCAATAGCTTAAATTTTCAATATCAAAATTTTCATCAAGTATAGTTTCTATAGGAATCGAATAATCATTTACTCTCTCAAGCATATTTATAAGCTTTTCATGATCGTCGTCGCCTTTAATCTCAAGAATTTCTTCAAAGGCTTTTAAATCATATTCAGGGTCATCTTTTAGCTTTATAGCATCCTCATATCTGTAAAATTCACAGATATTGATTTTATAAAGATGTCCTTTTTTATCCAAGCCATGAGCTGCAAGTGCAGTCTTATTGAGCTGCTCTACCTGAGTATAAATTCCGTAATCCTGAAATTCGCCGTTGCCTCCAGCAGTAGTATCTTTAACATATAAATGTACAAACGTTGTACGAAGCCCCATCATTTCATCAATACCTGAAATCAAGTCATATGCCATTTTATTTCTGAATCTCAAACCCTCATTCACGTGCTTGTTAAGAGCAATAGTAGACTGTCCACGCCATTGTCCTTTATTATCCTTTAAGCGTATTTTATAGTTCTTCTGAGCAGCATAACTTGATGACTGTCCTCTTACCTGAACTGTACAATTAGGAGAAACCTGATCATATCCTAATTCCCCTGCCAAAACTCCGTTTTCATTACCAACCTGCAAAAGACCTTCTACTTTATATCGTTCTACGCCCATGCTCTCATAATCGTAAACCGAATAGGTATTTATTTCCTCCCATGTATGGTCGGTGTTTTCAGCAGAATTACCACTTGATACCGTCAGATACATTGTTACAACTTCTGTAGGATCCTGATTTGCATAAAGCAGCTTTTTATCCCTTAAATGAACATCATCTATACTCTGAGGAGCCTGTTTTTCTATTTCAGTACCCAAAAACTTTTCCTCTTCCGGCTGCTCTACCTTTCCGCATCCGCTATTTACAAGAGCAAGCGATAACGCCAAAATTAATGCCGAAAATCTTTTGAATATCAATTTAATCCCTCCCATCTAATTTTTCTTCCAAAAATACGCCAAGCCGTGTAAACCTACCTGACCTGTCTTCCGCAACCAAAGGCTGTACTGCCAAAATATAATAAGGCAGTCTTTTTGTAAAATAATCCAACCTTGCCGCAGCTATCAACACAAAAACCATTGATGCAAGCAAAAATCCAAAGCCATAATAAACAGAAGGAAGTAAAAGAGATATTAAAGTCAACAAAACTGTCCCTCCCGCAAAAACTGCTGTTGAAAGAAGTGCTCCTTTATAATCAGTAAAATACAGCAATATAAGCATAAGCATATTCCCTATTGCATACAATCCGTACGCAACACAAAGCGTTCTGAAATATCCACGCATCACCTCATTAAAGCCAAGAGGAAGAACGTCCATTAAGAATCCCCCTGCCGCTATACAAACAGCCGTAAAAAGAAGCTGTTTTAATGCTGTATAAAAAACTTCAGTTTTAAGAGTTCCTAACATTTCCTTTTCTGATTGCATAATATCACGTATAGTACCCTTATCATTATATAAGCTGTAGTGATTTCTGTATTTGGGATAGAAATTCACCTCAACCGATACAACAAAATTCACTGTTGTTATAAGCGTCGTCATAAATGCAAGCAACGCCGGAACATCATGATACGGTGCACCGTAAAATAACCCTTTAACCTGTACACCGATTTCACTGAACCACATAATCACAAGATGTGAAAACATTCCTATATTCATAAACAATCCCGACAATGCAAGCGGAAGAAATTCATCAAGCCACCTGAAAAATGTAAAAGCACTTAAATCAGATTTCGGAAAGTACCGATGTAATAATATCACGTGCCATACAAGCATAATACCATAGCCTACCGTTACAGCAAACAACAGTAATTCAATTACAGGTAATTTAAACAAAAGCAAAATGCCTCCAATTATAAACGTCACTAAAATTGCTGTTAAAAATGATAAAAATATACCTCTGTAATCCTTTATGGCTGTAAGATAGCTCATTGCATTCCATACAATTATCAGCTCTCCAAAAAATATAAAGCACAGCAGCTGTTGAAGCAAGGTCGCACCTGAAAAGATAAGAAATATACCATACATCACACCGCCAATCACCATCATAACAACGGTCGAACCCCAGAACGACGGCAAAATCGCATTTTTATTTTCCTCATACAGCATATCTGCAGTATACCTGGTAACAATCATAGAGAAAAACGATGTTACCGTAAGCGATGCCAACAGCGTATATGTAATCATACAAATAAGAAGTTCTCTATCCTGCAAAGACGTACCGGTGATTGAGCATAAAAACATAATACCAAGAAGCAGTAAAACACCTAACAGCATAGGCCCCGTACAAATTACGGTAGCATACCCAAATGCTTTCATAGACCTGAAAAATCCCTTTTTAGCAAAAAGCTTTTTCAGTTCAAAACCTATCCCTGCCATTCGTTTTCCACCTCCTTATATAAATCACGGTATTTAGTCAGCATTATATTATATCTGAAATATTCATACGTTCTTTTCTGACCTATTTCACCCATTTGTAGTCGTAATTGCCTTGATTCACAAAGCATTTCCATAGCGTCGGCAAGCTTTTCCCTTTGCATTGGCGGAACGCAGTAGCCTGCTCTCCCTAAATTATCTGTCGGTTTTCCTAACAGTAATTCATTACAGCATCCGACATCGGTTGTAACACAAGGACGTCTTGCCGCAAATGATTCAAGAACCGATAACGGCTGTCCCTCCGAAATACTTGTAAGCAAGGTAAAATCAAGCTTTTCAAAATACTCTATAATATTTACTCTACCCGTAAAAATTATTTTATCTTCAAGATTTAGTTGCTTTACAAGAGCATAACATTCCTCGGCGTATTCCTCATCATCAACGCCGCCCATTATATGAAGGCGAACATTATCCATTCGTGAGGAAAGCTCAAAGAAAGCATATATCATTGTTTTAATATCCTTTATAGGAGCAAGTCTTACAACAGCACCTATATCTACAATTCCGTCTTCTTCCTTTAATGGAATATCACATAAGCGTTCATAGCTTATTCCGTTTTCTATAACACGGCATTTTTCAGGAGCACATCCCATATCAATCTGGGTACGCATAGCGTTTGTAAAAAGCGAAGTAACACGAAAAGCTCTGCCGTATATCAAATCAGAAAGCATATAGAAAAAATCTATCCAATGCTTTTTAAAAGCACGTGCAACCCATTTTGCACGAATAATTTCCTCTTCACGCTCTCTTGTATATATACCATGTTCCGTAAGCAAAAGCGGCTTTTTATTGACATATGCACCCATTGACGCAAGCAATCCGCCATAGCCCGTTGAAATCGCATGATATACGTCTGCCTCAGGCACATCAGTTCCCATCAAGTATAAAACAGGAAGTAATCTTGAACGTACCGAATGGAATGCATCCGAGAAAGCAATATACGGAAATTCTCTCTCACACGTTTCAATTAAAGTATTTAAAAATGCTTCACTTTTTAAATATGACATAGGATTAATCCGCTCTACCTGATACATTTCAAAAAGCAAATCCCAATCAGGCTTATCAGATTTAACAAGTCGGCTTAAAGCTTCTTTTTCAGCTTTATTAAAATTATGATTTATAATACCGCTGTCTTTAACCCTTAAAGCATCATCCAAGAACACCTGATGTATTTCACTTACATTATCGGGCAGTGTGTAAACAAACTTATCCTTATCTTCAGCTTTAGCACCGATAACCCATAAAACAAACTCATGCTCGGGCATTTCTGTTATATATTGGTGCATCCATGTAGATACACCACCGTTAATAAACGGATAACACCCTTCCAAAACCAAACATATTCTCAATTTCCTGCTCCTTATTTTACAGATACGGTAACAGTATCTTTATTAGCCACAAGCAAATATAAATCTCCTGTAAGATGAGTCAGCTTTCCACCGTCAGTTTTTACAGGCTCTTTTTCATTAAATCGAACCAACAGCTGTGCTTCATCATAAAAATTGCCAAGCTTTAATATCATTTTATTATCTTTTATTTCCTTTGATACAGTAACGGCAATATAACGCTGAACTGCCGCAGACATTTCCGTACCCGTGAAATTCCTTAGGGTCGGTGCCGATGAATAAACCCAGTTAAGGTATTCGTCAAAGTGGAGCTTTAACTTTTCCCAACCGACTTCCGCACCACGGTCAGGGTCTAAAGCATCATCAGGATGAGTAAAGTGGTTATTTATAAAATGAAAATTCAGCTCCGAAATAACCGCCAGCTCCATAAACTCTGTCAGCTTACAGCCTGAAACCACACGTGGCTGGTCTACCACGCCGTTTTCCAAAACGTCATATTCCTGTGTACACGAAAAGTCAAGGTCATCATCTTCAAAATAAATGCCTGAAATTGTTTTTATGTACGGATATTCTTTCATCAAAAATTCTTTTCCCTCTTTTGATAGAAGATTTGATGGCGGCACATAAACCGACATTTCCACACCCGGAAAAAGCTCATCACAGAAATCTATAAGCGTGTCGAATGCATTCTTCATAGCACTATAGCTTTCCCATGTTTTATAGTCATAGATGCCTTTATAATCACAGTTGCCAAGGCACAGTGGCTGATGATTATATCCATGATATCCAATCTCTCCACCCTGACGCATAAGCATATTACCAAAATTCAAAAATGTCCCCTTATCAGGTGCCGCTGAGGTTGTTCCGTCAACAGCATCATCATAACACTCTATTGCAAGACCTGTATATCTGATTCCGTACTTGTCCGCAAAATTCATCATATCCGGCCACCAGATATTTACGTAAAAATCACGTATTGATGTTTTATAGTCACGCTGAATATAACTGCTGTTGCCTGATGGAATCTGTGACGGGAAGTCATCAAGATAAAATGTTGAACCGTTAATTACAGGATATACACTTATATCTGTCATCAAGCTATATGATGCCGCAAAAAATCCACGCATTGCTTTTTCATATAATCCGAAATTATCTACTACAAATTTACCGTCACCGTAATTTGTCGTCCATATAAGCGGCATCTTTCTTTCATCATTTGTGTAAGCATAAACCTCTGTTTTATCAGCTGACAACTGAACTGCCCATCCTGAATCAAAGCCCTCAGGAATAACAAATGCTCTGCCGCCACCTATCATAAAGCCTTCTTCAACGTATATGCTTTCAACCAATGCATTTTCATAAGACGAATCTATGATTCCCAATTTATTCTCTATAATCGAAGAATATATGTTCTTTTGAAGCGTCATAGCGAACATCGCATCGCCGCCTTCATATACCCATTCACATAACGTCAGAACATTTTCTTCCATCAACGTTAAATCCGAAAGTAATAAAATGACCGATTCGTAATCATTAAAGTTATATGTTTTATTCTTAGATATGTCAATCAGATTATGACCTATCTTCATGTCAGCAAGAATTACTTTAAACTGTTTATATGCCAAAACACTGTCTTTGTTTTTACTGTCATATAATACAAGGGTGTCCTTTTTAAGATTTTTACAAGCTTCTGCTTTTGTAAAAATACTCGTCTGTGGCATCCAATCCATTACACGTTTTTCATAATTAAATTGAATACCGCTTCGTTCCAAAAACAGTATCATTGATATTACGGCATATACAAAAACAATAACAATAATTCCTTTATATTTAAATTTCAGAAATCTCTCTTTTAATTTCTCCAAAATGCTATTGCCTCCTTTGCCTTTGATGAAAAATATGTATTATTACTTTCAGTTTCATCCAACAATTCTTTTATTTTGTTTCCTCTGTCAAGTGAAGCATAATACTCAAGCTTTAGCAATATAAGCTCTTCACTTTCAGGATAGAGTGCATCTATTTTTTCTATTGCTGCTCCTGCATCAGTGTAATTCTTTAATTTAAGGCTGTTTTTTACAAGTCGAATATAATCAGAAATATCTTCTTTTACAGATAGCTTCTTTTTTACAAGCTCATTAAAGAAGTTTCTGTTCATTATCTCTACCTGTCCCTGCATCAAATTCTGTTCAAGGCAGCTCCACAGAAAATCACTGTATTCCGTCAAGACGTCATAATTATCCGGCTCTGCATTATATTTGCGTTCAAGCTGCTGAAGCCTGTAATCATTTTCTTTTGATATTTCCACCATTGCAGTTACCGCATAGTGAACAACCTCAGTGTCATCATTATTACCTGCTTTTTGCAGAAATTCAATATATTCTTTAGGGTTGTCATTTAGTACATCCATTATAAGCTCACGGCGTTCCCTTGCAGAATTTATAATAAGTGCCTCTTCTATAGGAATAACAGATGATGCATTCTTTTTATCTTCAACCGTAACACTTTTATAAATCTCCGAATCAAGCTTCATCTTTTCCATTTGGATTTCACGTGAATCATCTGCATTAAAAGAAACCTGAAAATGCAGAATCAAAACAGTCAAAAATCCCCAGAACGGCAAAAACACAACAACAAAAAACATATATTTATGTATATCCAACGCCTTTGTGCGAATGCCTAAAAACGTTAAAACACAGCAAAGAATATGCAACAATAACAGTATAAAATAAATCCATATCATTATCACATACCCCTTTCTTTTTTAATCATTATTTTTAAGAACCGTTACATCAAGTCCTTCAAATCTCGGCAATATAAATTCAAGGTCTTTATTCGTTGCCTGTGATAATAAAAGTCTCAGCTTACCGTCACCCGTAACACCCAATATATCGTTTGTACGGATACGTTTTGAAAGCATCTCCTGTATTTCAATATACGAATAATTTTTGCAGTCTATCTCAAGTTGTACATACGAGAACACCTTTCGTTCTGCCATCTGTTTGAAGTTCTCGGCAGTATTTTTAAATGCTTCGGCATTCAAGATATTCGTTCCGCTGATATATTGTTGTTCATATATCGCCTGATTATAGTCATAAGCTCTTAGAAGTGACATCTGCACAAGGTCACACAGTATTTTGAATAAGTTCACATAATAAAGTGAACGCTGTTCAGGACCTGAATGCCATATGAATATCAAAAGCTCTAATTTGCCGCTTCTGTAAACACCTGCCGCATACATCGGATACCCCGACGCAAGCTCGGTATTTCTCCAGATTTCATTACCGTTAAGCGTATCTATTATATGTTCATATGAATCCAACGAAATTGAACGTGCCGCATTATTTATAATATCTCTTGATGCGACCTCAAGTCTTCCGAATGCACTGTTTTCGTTTACCGAATATACGCTGATGCTTTTATTCTCTAAAATATCTTCAAAGGTATCCATTATCTTAAGATACAGCTTTTTAGGCTCTACTGTATCTAACTGCCTTGTTATATCAAATATCTTACCAAAGCTGTCCTTTGAACCGATTATCTGCTTTTTCAATATACGTTTTTCGTTAAACGTATCAGAATACAATTCACGTGTAAAAACAAGCTTTTCTTCAAGCAGTTTATTTTGTTCCTGTAAATATGTAATTTTATCGTCGCTTTTCAGACGTACATAACCGCAAAGTGCTCCTACTAAAAAGAAGAATACAAAAGCAAGCCAGTTTGAAGTCTCATAAAATATTGTCAGCCACTTTGTTCCGGAACCAATTTTTGCCACAAGCCACGAAATTGAGCTTAATCCTGCCGCCGCAATACCGAATGCCAAACCATGGATAGTAGCCATTATTACTATAAATGCCATTCTGAAATCAACTATCGAAAAGAATGCGGCTGAATCTGTTATCCTTACTAAAAACTCAGTAATTATAAACAACGCAAACAATTCAATTATTTTAGAAATCAATGAATGCTTCTGAATCCACAGCTTTATTTTGTCAAAAACAGAGGTAGTATGCAGATTAACAGACTGCAGATACTTTTCGTACTGTTCTTCCAAATCCTCAAGTATTGATATTTTAGAAAACCAACCGTATTCATTTCTGACTGCTTTATTATTTGTATTTAATACCCTTATAGAATTTTTACCTGTAAATTCAAACTTCACACCGTTCTTTATTTTTTTAAACTTTTCTTCAAAATCCGAAAACGAAATATTGAATTCATCATTAATATTTAAAATACCTATTCCCGGCTTCCAGTTATCAACAAATCTGACAATAAAATCAGATAGATCATACATAGAAAGAAAATAGCTTCTTGCCGCCGCAGTCTCATCTATCCGAATTGTACTGCCACTTTCCGCCTGCTCAAAAACAGAATGTAAAAAATCATACTCATTTGTGCTAAGATACAAATACGGTATTCTGACTATTTTTACATCAACAGAAAATTTATCACCGTAATATTCACATAAGCTTTCTTTTGAACTTGCAAGCAACGCTCTGTCAGTTTTATCTTCAAACGCCGCATCAAGCGATGACAGATACAAAAATCTTGCATCTTTTTGCAGGTCTTTCACGCAATTTAAAATCTCTCTCAAATCTTCGGCATCACTTTTTTGTGATGAATTAAAGCTTAATTCGTTTGCTAAATATATAATTATATCAAAATCATAGGTTTCAAATGTTGATTTGAAATTAGGATTTTCAAGATTGTATACTTTTATGCGGGTGTCACTTTTAAGCCTGCTGTTGCCTATAATCATAACCTTACTTTCATAGAAGGTTTCATCAATGAATTCCTTTGTAACATAGCCCGTATTACCAACAAACAAAACTCGTTTTGGCTCAAAAACATTTTGTCCTGAAACAACACTGCGTGCTTTTTTAAGCTGTTCTCTGAGGTCAACAAGAACCTTGTTATTAACAACCTGAAGCAAGCATTCTATTAATTCAGAATTAAAAACACCGCACATTCCATTAGAAATCATTTCTATAGCAACATCCTGCGAAAATGCTTTTTTATAGCTTCGTGCACTCGTTAAAGCATCAAAAGCATCAGCTAAAGAAACCACTTGTGCAGAAATGGGTATTTCGTTACCTTTAAGAGCATCCGGATACCCCGTCCCATCATAACGTTCATGGTGGCTTCTTGCTATTTCCTTGGCATATTTTATTGTTTTTGAATCTATATCACTTTGTATTTCATCAATTATTTTTTCACCCAAAACAGCGTGTTTCTTTACTATGTCGTATTCTACAGGAGAAAGCTTTCCTGGGAAATTCAATATGCTTTTTGGGATTTTTGCTTTACCTATATCATGTAAGGAAGAAGCAACGGAAATAGATATTATTTCATCCTCAGTATATCCGAAGTCATTATTGTTTTTCAATAATTGCCTTAAAATTAACTCCGTCAGCATTCTTACATGGTAAATATGAAATCCGCTTTCACCGTTTAAGGTTTCGGGAATATTTTCATTTGATATGTATTCAGTTTTTAAAATATTTACACCATCTACACACTCCATAACCAGAACCGGATCTAATTTTCCCATAAAACATTACTTCTCCTTCCTTTAAATTCATATTATAACAAAAAAGACCACAACCAAATAAGTTGCAGCCAGTCAACCGTACAGTAAAACTGTTTAGGCACTAATGCTTTGCGTCCCAACCTTTCGGTAAGTTTGCCAATTATATCTATATCATATTAATTATAGCACACGAGAAATATCTTGTCAATATTTTTCTTGCTTTTTATTACATTATTTGATTTTAAATTGACATAAATTCAAAACTATTATATAATATATATTATAACTACAAAATAGTGAGGTGAAGCACATATGTCAGTATCATTCAAATATACAGTTTTTTCGTTTGTTCTTTTAGCTATACTGTCTCTATCCTTATCGGGATGCACTTCAAAATACAAAATCAATGATACTAAAACCTTTAAACTCACAGATGAGGCTATTGTAAATCCGTTCATGGGCTTTGCCATAAATGCTGAAAATGATCAGGCTGTCGGCGAATATTCATTAGTATACATTGATATTACTTTTAAGGAATTACAGCCCGATAATCCTGACGAATTTGATTTTGAATCAATAGAAAATGAAAACAACATAAAATCATGGAAGGAACAAGGCAAGCACGCTGTATTGAGATTTATTTGTGATTATCCGTCTGACGAAAGTCACAGTGATATTCCTGACTGGCTTATGGAGCTTACAGACGATGGGACATATTACGATACATCATACGGTATGGGATATTCACCTGATTATAACAATGAAACATTTATTTACTATCATGAACAGGCAATAAAAGCTTTAGCAGAATATTTTGATGATGGGTTTGTTTCCTATGTTCAGCTTGGAAGCCTTGGCCATTGGGGCGAATGGCATATTAAACAAAACGAAGGACTACACGATATGCCCGACGAAAAAATAAGAGAAGAATACATAAGCCATTATACAAGCTATTTCACCAATGCAAAGCTACTTATGCGACGTCCATTCAATGCTGTTGCAAAATATAACTTAGGTTTATATAACGATATGTTCGGTTCTTCCGAGGATACAAACGAATGGCTTGATTGGATAAACTATGGCGGCAAATATTCGCATACGAAAAATGCTTTATCCCCCGTTCCTGATTTTTGGAAATTTTCACCGTCAGGCGGAGAACTGACAAGCTCCATTCCTATGGAGGATATATGCGGTGACGGATTAGAAGAATTGTTGGAGCTAATGAAGCAGTCGCACACCACATTCATAGGTCCAAAAACCCCTGTAAGCCTCGAAAATGATGATAAGATATATAAAAACGCAACCGAAAAAATCATGTCTTTAATCGGTTACAGAATCGGAATATCAGAAGTATCAGTAATACAGGCATTAAATTCCGAAGATATTAAAATAACCTTGAAATGGGAAAATAACGGCATAGCACCTATATATTTTGATTTGCCTGTAAGCTTATATAAAAAGAATACAAGAGGAGAGTTTAAAAAAATTAAGGATATAGATATAAAATTATCAGAAATCCTTCCCGGAGAAGCAGTATACAGCGAAACCGTTATATCTGCTGATTCTGACAATCAAATATTATATATCGGCATTTCAGACCCGATGACAAATAAACCTTCAGTCAATCTTGTTTCAAACCAAAATACAGAAAACGGATATATTGAAATTTATAAATTCAGATAAAATAAGGGCTGTTACATCAGGCATTTTGATGTAACAGCCCATTATTATGTTTTTAAATCATTTCCTTTTCAAAAACCCAAAGCGTGTCCATCGTTCCGTTGTCGTCTGAAATTAAATATACGCTAAGCATCACTCTTTCACCATCAACCTTAGTATATGATATCATCGGATTATGTCCACTTTTTAGCTGTCTTTCAAGAACATCATACTGAATAAAGCTCATTAATGTTCTCTGGAATTCAGGCTTTGCTATATCATGAATATACTGCTTCATAATATCAGAAAATTTATTTTCTTCATTAGGCATCATAAAATAATAAGTAGGAGCAAGTATCTGCACAGCCTTATCGGTGTTCAGACAAACACTGTACACTCCCTGATACCTCATGCTCATAACAGATAGGCAAGCATCAACTTCCTTTATACCTGTTGTAATAGTTTCTATCTTGCGATTAGAAACACCTGTAACCTTTGTTAATTCCTTCTCCTGATAATATTCAGCTTTTTCTGTATACATCTCTTTTTCAGCTTCATTCACAAGTTCTTCAATATCAATATTTTCATGAAGATACTTTACACCGACCGAAATATGATATTTCATTTCTTCAATTTGTGCTTTTGCATTTACAATACGCTGCTCAATGATTCCTGGTGCAATATTTTCTGCAAAAACCAAATACTCGTCTCCACCCATTCGGTAAACACGGCTATCAGAAAATTCTTTTTTCATAACCTCCGCAATATATGCAAGCATCTGGTCTCCTGCCGCATGACCGTATTTATTATTGAAATAATGTAACTCATTTACGTCAATGTATACACAAGCCAAAACCTTTGGTTTTCTTTTATTAAGATCCTTTACATCTCGCTTATACGCCATTCTGTTTGCAAGTCCTGTAAGTGAATCCGTAAGAGCCATAGCCTCTGTTTTAACAAGATGCTTTTTATTATATACTGCCATCGAAAAACAAACTGCTATATCTTTAATCAGTAACTCTGCAAAATCGTTCTTTGGATTTACAACTCCGATTAAGCTTATGGTATTTCTGTTATCCGTTACTCCTGCAAAATGAACTACTTTAATTTCATGTTCTTTTAAAAACTCATAAAACTCAGGCATTTCTTTACTGAATTTTTTATTTGCAACCAATCTGATAATCTGGAGCGATACCCCTTGCTCTTTTTTATGCTGTGTAACATAGCTCATGAGCTTTCGTATAAAATACAATCTGTTATCTTCCTCAAGCAATTTAGCTGCACAGGAATCTGATATATAATGACGGTCTTCGCCAAGTGTATCCACAAAAAATGCGGATCTTGATTTTGCAAAGGTTGCAATATCTTCCAACGCATTATTAATACTGTTAGATTCTCTGTTCAATCCAAGCAAACGTTTTCTTACTGCTGATGCAAAAACATTAATCTTTGATTTTTTATTTGCGGCTGTAATCATGAACAGAAGATACGCAAGCATGATAACAATTACCATAAAGAACATTATCATAAGAAATCTTTCTGTTGCCCTTGCTCCTGCAAATACAACCTGTTCAGCCTGAGAGAGCATTATCCGCCAGTCTGAAAACTCAAGCGGTGCATAGTGAACATAGTTATATTCTCCTGTTTTCTGAGAACGAAACGCTGAATATCCTGAAACACCATCTGTCAAATCTTTAATCATTTTGTCATACGAAAAACCTTCACCGTAAGTTCTTGTCGCTAATGACGTAACATTACCCAGCTCATCATATTTTGTATCAACAATAAAATTACCATTATTGCCCTCTAATACATACAGATTAGCTTCAATAGTTTTTGCAGCAGCTGAATATCTCTTTTCAAGAGTATTAAGCTCTATCACACCGTACAATACAGCAACAGTTTCTTCTCCCGCTTTAATTGGTACGGCAGTACGTACAACCTCTCTGTTAGGATTAGTTATATCCTTTACTCTTCCACTTATATATTCACCTTTTTTTACTTCTTCTGCGAAGGAAAGTATGTTTCCGGCACTGACTGTTCCTACTTTCGTTACGAAGCTATTATCCGGCAATAAAATCCCTATATTTTCAATAAGACCTATTTTCTCAAACGACCTGAACATCAAATCAAAATTTTCCCCGTCCGAATATAGCTTTGTTGCGAAATTCGCCATTGTCAGGAGATTTTCTCTGTCTGACATCATCTGAAGATTTATATCACTTTTTATCTGTTGTGTTTCCAAATGGAGCTTTTCAAAAGCCTCCTCTTCCGAAAACTTATAAATATAACCAATCATAGATATAATTACACTGCACAGCAAAATAACCGTAAATGCAGTATAAGCAATCTGTTTCCAATTATGCTTAAATTTATTAAACATTTCGTTTATTCACTCCTCGTTATCACTTATCGTAAATCCTTTATTTATTACTGCAGTAATTTCTGTAAAAATCTTCACTTTCCTCAACCGGAAGTGCTTTTGAATAATACCAGCCCTGAATAAGATCACATTCTGAAGCACCGACAAATTCGTTCTGTTCTTCAGTTTCAACGCCTTCACACACAACCTTTTTATTCAGACTGTGTGCAAGTGCTACCATTCCTCCAAATAATTCTTTACCGGTATCACTGCCTATCTTTGAAAGAATATCCTTATCTATTTTTACTATATCAATAGGATAATCACATAAGTTACTGAGTGAAGTATATCCGCTGCCCATATCATCAAGCGCTATAACAAACCCCATCTTCTTACATTCACGAACATTATCCAATGCATTTTTTATATTTTTCTCAATAGCATCTTCGGTAATTTCAATAATAAGCTTTGATCTGTCAAAAATATATTTGCTTGTTATATCTGTAAGTCTTTCAATAAAATTATTCTCTGACAAAGTAATTCTTGTAAAATTACATGAAATTGTCATAAAGCCAAATTCAGTATCATGCCATTTATGAAGCTGTATGCAAACCATCTCAAACATATAAAAATCAAGCTCGCTTATCATCCCGACTAATTCCATGGTTTCAATGTATAATCCCGGAGCAAGAAGTCCTTTTTCGCGATTATCCCATCTTGACAATGCTTCAGCTGATACAATATTTTTTGTTTTATTATCAACCACAAACTGCAAATACAGTTTGAATTCTTTATTTTCAAAACCGTATAAAAAGCTTTCTGTAAGCGCTCTTTCCTCTATGGCACGGTTCATTGTGTGAGCATCACAAAATACAAGTTTAGTATCGGTTCCTACGATTTTACCGCAATTTCTTCTTAAATTAAATAAAATCAATTCACAATTATAATCATCCTTATGCAGATTGTAAACCGTAGCATGGAATATTGTTTTTACGTTCTTATCATCCGGCTTAATTGAAATATTTAATTTCTTAATTATATCTTTAATGTACTTGTTCGCTTTGTCATCATCCGATTGCCTGAAAGCCAATGCAAAACCACTTTCAGTTATACGTGCCGCAAAATCTCCTTTTTTTAAATTTTCATTAAGAATAGTTGCAGCATATTGAACCGCATCAATAAAAACAGTTTCGCCATGATAGAATTGCAAAAAGTTGCTGTCAATTATAATATATGCGATATAATACGATGTTCTTAACTCACTCGGGATTGTATTCTTAAATTGATTTTCAAAATATGCAAGATTCCCCATTCCGGTCTCATCATCTGTCATTTTCTTTATATCTATCTGTCGTGTCATTCTTTTTAATCTGATACACACAAGCATTGCTATTAGTGCAAAAATAACACAACATATAAGTAATACCGTCGTAATCATATTCGTATTTTGATGTTTTGAATGACCTGCTTCAACAAAATATCCGTTAATTTCATATCCGGTTATTTGGGATATTTCTTGTTTTATAGCTTTAATAGTCTCATCATCAGCAAACTCAGTAAACGCTAAGCCTATATTAACGGTTTTACCTCTGTCCGTATAGGAAAACACTCTTACATCATCAACAGCAAAAGCAGAATTTGTATCGGTTACATACGCTGAAACAAGCTCAGCCTGATTAGTAGCCACAAGCTCAGTTTGCAAAACTGAATCGCTGTCTATATATGTAAAATCTATACCCGTATTTTTTGAAACTCTTTTTAGTATTTCAGGAATAACACCCTCAAATTGCTTTGTTTCACTATTATAATACTCAACAGGATAAAAATTCCGATTTCCTGCTATACATACACTGTTTTCATCGAGCGTTTTTTCTGTTCGAACCTCTGCATTTGCTATTGGCAATATTATCTGTAATATAGCAAAAACAATAAAAAAACTACATAATTTGATTTTCATTTTAAATTCCTCTACTTTCAAATATTATCTACATTATAATATTCATGATAAAGGTTTTGCCCGCAGTTGTTTATAAAATCAATTAACCTTATCAAGACCATTTTTAATTTTTATATATTCTATAAACTAAAAAACTGCAACACAAAAAAAGTGTTGCAGCCGATCGAGCGTATGATAAAATCACTTAGCCATCATAGCTTTGCGTCGCCGTTTTTCAACGGTTTTGCCCATTTAATAAAACACATAAAAATATATTCTATCGTATCATAAAACTCTTTTTTTGTCAATACTTGCATTTTTTTTCGTAATATTTGCTATTTTAAAATATATTTTTTTATGCACTATACTCATATACTCTTTCAAACAGTAAATAATCATATAAAAATATAAAACCGCAGCACAGAAACAACAATTATACAACAAAACAGCAACATTAGTGCATCTTTTTATATTCCGACGGCGACATCCCCATCACCTTTTTAAACACCCTCGAAAAATAATAAACATCTTTTATTCCCACAAATTCTGCAATTTCCGTAATTGAATATTTGCCGAATTTAATAAGCTCTGTAGCTTTTTGGATTCTATATCTTATAATATACTGCTCCGGTGATGAGCCTGTGTATTTTTTAAATATACGGTAAAAATAAGTTCTCTCTAACGACAGATACGCTGTTACATCCTTTGCTGTAATTGCATTCATGTAATTGTATTCTATGTACCTTACAGCCTTATCCACCTGTTCTACAGGCGAAAGCTTATGAGAAGCTTCTGATTTTGAAAGTGCATAGAGACTATCAAGTATATATGAATTAAGCTTTAGCTGTGATATACTGTTTTTGTTTTCTTCAATATAATTCAGGCAATTTGAGATTATCGAATAAAATTCACGGTTTTTAATTGATTTTGTATAGCCTGAAATTCCTGCTGTATTCAAATATTCAGCCGCCATCTTCCCTGAAAAACCAATCCAGCAGAATGACCATGTATTGTTTACATCAGGAGAATAGTATGTAATAAGCTCATCAGGATAAATAACAAAAATATCTCCCTGAGAAACAAAATGCTTCTGACCGTTTGCTTCGTAATAACCTGAGCCTTTTGTTACATAATGAATAAGATAATATTTTCGTATATGCGGAGCACACACAAAATTTGTACAGCAATCCTCATAGCCACAGTTAATCATGTACAAATCAAGCTTGTGCTTTTTAGTGTTGAAAAATTCCTTTCGCATAGCTAAAAACTCCTTTTTTATTTCAAATTTATTATATCATATTTATTTTAAAAAAGCAACAATTTTACAAAAAACAAACAACTATGATGTATTGTAAGCACTAATACGTTATATTATAATTTAATTATATTATAAATCAGAAAGGAAGATTTTTATGAAATTCGGAACACTATACGCATACTGGACACATGAGTGGACAGGAGATTACAAATATTTTGCAAAAAAGGTTGCAGATATTGGATTTGATATTCTTGAAATATCAGCAGGAGATTTAATAACTATGTCAGATAATGATGTTGATGAATTAAAGGCGTTAACAAAGGATTTAGGTATTGAAATTACTTCAAATATCGGTCCTGCAAAGAAATATGATGTTGCCTCCCCTGACAAAGAAACAAGAGAAGCAGGAATTAAATTCCTTAGTGACATCATGAAAAAAATGGACAGACTTGATTCACGTTCGCTTGTTGGTGTAATGTACACATACTGGCCAAATGACTTTACTGACCTTGACAAAGAAGGTGCTTGGGGCAGAGGCGTTGAAAGTGTAAAACGTCTTGGTAAGGTTGCATCTGACTTAGGCATAGATTACTGCCTTGAGGTTGTAAACCGTTTTGAAACACATATTCTCAACACTGCAGAAGAAGGTGTAAAATACTGTAAAGATGTTGATTGCGACAGTGTAAAGCTATTGCTTGACACATTCCATATGAACATTGAAGAAGATAATCTTGCAGATGCAATCAGAACAGCGGGCTCATATCTTGGTCATGTTCACGTTGGCGAAGGCAACAGAAAGCTTCCGGGAACAGGACATCTTCCATGGAATGAAATTGGTAAAGCATTGAATGAAATTGGCTTTAACAAGGGTGTAGTTATGGAGCCGTTTGTAACAATGGGCGGCAAAGTTGGCGAAGACATAAAGGTGTGGAGAGATTTATCAGGCGGCGCATCACCTGAGAAAATGGACGAAGATATTAAAAAATCACTTCAGTTTTTGAGAAACGCATTCAGGGGGTAATAAGCTATGATTTGGACAATGGGAGAAATTATAGTCGAAATAATGCGAAATCAGGAAAATGCATCTCTTTCGGAAGCAGGAGTTTTTATGGGACCGTATCCGAGCGGTGCTCCTGCAATATTTATTGATACTGCCGCAAGAATGGGACATAAAACAGGAATTATCGGCGGTGTCGGAAACGACGATTTCGGAAAATGCCTGATTAATCGTCTCGAAAAAGACGGTGTGGACTGTTCAAATATTATAAAAGACAATAAAGTATCAACCGGTTGTGCATTCGTTACATATTTTGACGACGGTTCAAGAAAATTTATTTTCCATATCGGAAATTCCGCAGCAGCAAAAGCTGTTTGCCCTGACGAGGTTCCAAGTGCCGATTATTTCCATATAATGGGTTGCTCGTTAATGTCGGACGAGGTATTCGGAAATGAAATTATAAAGGCTATGAAGAAGTTCAGAGCAAAGGGTGCAAAAATAAGCTTTGACCCTAACGTAAGACCTGAATTATTAGGTAATGCAGAGCTTATAAAAGAGGTTATGGCTGTTACAAATGTTTTGTTGCCCGGTGTTGAGGAGCTTCTTACAATAAGCGGCAAAACAACGATTGAAGAAGCGGTAAAATCATGCTTTGAAAATGAAAATCTTGAAATTATCGCACTTAAAAACGGTTCAAAGGGATGTAAAATTTTCACTCGTGACAATTATTTTGAAATGGGTGTTTATAAAATAGAGCCTGTTGATGCAACAGGTGCAGGTGATTGCTTTGACGCAACATTCTTATGCGGACTTTGCGATGGCAAATCAATCGAAAAATGTGCAAAACAGGCAAGTGCGGCAGCAGCTTTAAACACAGCCGCATTCGGGCCTATGGAGGGCAAAATCAGCCCTGATACAGTAAAGGAATTAATGGAGGTTTAATAATGTACGTTTCAAGTATAGAATTAGTAAAAAAGGCACGTGAAGGACATTATGCAGTTCCTGCATTTAATGCCGAAAATCTGGAAATGGTTCAGGCAATTATAACAGCCGCAGAAGAAGAAAACTCGCCTGTTATAATTCAGACCACTCCCCCTACAGTAAAGTATCTTACTCCCGATGAAGCTTATGCAATGGTATATGCAATGGCAAAAAAATCCTCTGTACCTGTAGCACTTCATCTTGACCACTGTGCTGTATTTGATGATGTTATGGCTGTTATAAAGGCAGGTTATTCATCTGTTATGTTTGACGGCTCAAAGCTTCCGTTTGAAGAAAATATAGAAATTTCAAAAAAGGTTGTTGAGGTTGCCCGTCCTATGGGAATAACAGTCGAGGCAGAGCTTGGAACTGTCGGAGGTAAGGAGGATAATGTTGTTGCAAAAGAGGTCATATATACAGACCCTGAGCAGGCAAAGGAGTTTGTTGAAAAAACAGGCGTTGATATGCTTGCAGTAGCAATAGGAACAGCCCACGGATTCTACAAAGGCGAGCCAAAGCTCGATTTTGAAAGAATAGAAAAGATAGCACAGTTAACCGATATCCCGCTTGTTCTTCACGGCGGTTCAGGTGTTCCTGATGAAAGCGTTAAAAAAGCGATTTCACTCGGAATGTGCAAGGTTAATTTTGCAACGGAGCTTCGTGCTGCGGCAACAAAAGGTGTTCGACGAATACTTGAGGATGCGGATGTGATTGATCCTAAAAAGTATATGGGCGAAGCTCGTAATGAAGTAATAAAGCTGTGCAAGGACAAAATAAAAATGTGCGGTTCAAATAATAAAGCGTAAGGAGAAATAAAATTATGAAAAGAAAGTATTCAGTATTTACAGACCATGTAGGAACATTCTGTGACAGATATTGTTCAGCTTATTCAGAAAAAAGCTTTACAATAACAGAAAAATTTGATAGAATAAAGAGCATACCGTTAATATCTGCTGTTGATTTAAATATGACGAAGGAATATACAGACGGTAAAGAAGAAGTTAAAGAAAGTCTTGCAAGAACAGGCTTAATTGTAAATTCAGTTATGGTTGATACAACTGCTGAGAGAATATTCAAGCAGGGTTCATTTTCAAGTCTTGATGCAAATGCAAGAAAGCAGGCTGTAAACGATGCAAAAGCCGCAATGGATTTTGCAGAAGAATTAGGCTGTCCGACGTTTGCAATCTGGCCCGGTCAGGACGGATACGATTATATGTTTGAGGCTGATTACATAAAGGAAAGAACATTGTTCGGTGATTGCTTAAAGGAGCTTTCAGCATACAAACCAAATATGAATATAGCGCTCGAATACAAGCCAAAGGAGCCAAGAAACCACAGCTATATCGACACAATGACAGGTACACTTCTTATGATAGAAAAGCTTGGACTTGATAATGTCGGCATCGCAATGGACTACGGTCATTCATATTTCAGCGGCGAAAATCCGGCAGAGGCTGTAGCAATCCTTAATATGTACGGCGGAAAGCTGCTTGCAATCCACATGAACGACAACAACGGCTCATGGGATGATGACATGATTGCAGGAAGTGTTAATACACTGCCGTATCTTGAATTTATATACTGGCTAAGAAGAACAGGCTATGAAGGTTATATCACCTTTGACCAATTCCCATACAGAGAAGAATCAAGAGAAGCAGTAAATGAAAGTGCTTTATGGTTTGATTATCTTGAAAGTCTTATGGATAAGGCTGATATGGATGAAGTTGTTTCGGTTCTTGCAAAGAAAGACGGAGTTGCTGCAAGCAGACTGATGAGAAAGCTGCTTCAGGGTTAATTTAAAGGAAGAAGATTTATGTTAAAAAAAGATTATCATATGCACCCGAATCTATTAAAAAAGCCTGAACAATCGGACTTATTTATAGAGCGTGCAATAGAGCTTGGCTTTGATGAAATATGCTTCACAGACCATATGCCGTTTACCGTAACAGGTGATGAGCATGACCGCATCCCTTTCGGTAAGGTTAGCGAATACTGCGAAAAGGTAAGAGAAAAGGCTGACGAATATAAAGATAAAATCATAATTAAAACAGGTATAGAAATAGACTATCACCCAACTTGCATCAAAGAAATCGAACAGGTTTTATCCGCAGGCGATTTTGATTATATCATCGGCTCATCGCATCTGAATATAGCCGGGTTTAATATTCCAATGGAGAAAACTACACGAACAGAATTTGCAAGATTAGTTCTTGAAAATTATCTGTCAGCTGCAAAATCAGGATATTTTGATACTATATCACACCTTGATGTATACAGATGGGTATTTTCTGCATATCCGTTAATAGATGACGGCTACACATATAAATCAAACGAAGCTATAATACATCAAATTTTTGAGGTTCTTCAAAAAACAGGAGTTAATCTTGAAATCAACGCCGCACCTTTATACAAAGGCTTTGACAGTCTTGGTGCATATCCTGAAAATGAGATACTTAATTTAAGTAAAAACTATAATATTAATTATATTTACGGTTCAGATGCACACAGCTTTGATAAAGTCGGATATGAATATGATAATCTGATTAAACTAATATAAATTAGGAGAATAAATATGGAAAAAGCAAGACTAATAGTATTAACAGACATAGGTCCGTGGGAAGGTGAGCCGGATGATGCTCAATCGCTTGTAAGGCTTATGCTGTATTCAAACGAATATGACATTGAGGGTATTATTCCTAATGCTTCATGGTGTGGTCCTGACACCTCAGACGAAGGTTATATGACACGTATAACAGACGTTATTCATGCATTTGGCAAAGCACGTGATAATTTACTTGTTCATGCAGATGGATATCCTACTGAGGAATACCTGCTTTCTGTTGTCAAGCGAGGTACCTCATACGTAAATATGAAAAAGGAAAACTTTGTATGGTGGGGGCATGAACAATCTGAAAAGGTTAATCATGTAAAATCAAGAAACGCAGATGAATTAGAGGATAACGTAGGCGAAGGACTTTCAAACGACGGTTCAAGGCTTATTCAAAAAGCAATAGAAAAGGACGATTCACGTCCGCTTCATATATCGCTATGGGGCGGTTGTGGAACTCTTGCACAGGCAGTTTACGATATGGAAAAGCAGTATTCATATGATGAAATGGCAAAGCTTTTATCACGCATCATAGTATATGATATTGACGGTCAGGATGACTGCGGTGCATGGATTTGTAATAAATATCCCAATATAGTGTGGAAGCGTTCAGACATCAGCTTCTGGGGATTTTCTGAAACACCTATGAAAAACAAGTCAATGTTTGGTGAAGAATGCTTTGTAGGTAACCTTGAGGTTGTATCTCCTGAATGGGTTAAAGAGAATATGCAAAGCAAAGGTGCTTTGGGTAAGGTTTATCCCCTATCACATTTCGGACTTGAAACAGATAGCCCATCAATTTTGAATCTTGTACATAACGGATTAAACGACCACATTCATCACCACTGGGGCGGATGGGGCGGCCGTCATACATTGGTTAAATCTCAAAATGTACCTGCTGAGCATTTTAATGTTACATATCTATATGAAAACAGACCGTATTATATGTACCGTGATGATGTCGATACATGGTATGATGAATACAACGGCAGAATGATGAACAAAAACATACATGGCTCTATTGCAAGATGGAGAGTTGATTATCAGAATGATATGGCAGCTCGTATGCTGTGGTCAGTGAATGATAAATACGAAAACTGCAATCATGCACCGATAGCTGTGGTTGACGGTGATACAACAAAGGATATAATTATAAAAAATGTCAGTTGCGAAGATATATTAAAGCCCGATACCACAGGAACATATGACCCTGACGGTGATGAGCTTACGTTTAAGTGGTATGTTTATCCGGAAGCCGGAACATATTACGGCAAGGTTTTAATAGAAAATGCTGACACTCCGTCACCTGTCATTCATGTTCCTGATGATGCTTTAAACGAAGAAATTCACATAATTCTTGAGGTCTGTGATAACGGCAAGGACTTTCCGTTAAAAGCGTACAGACGCCTTGTTTTAAGAACAGGTGAAACAGGATTTGAAAAGAAGCAGACGCATGTAAATGATACTGACTTTGAATACTTCGGCAGTTGGGAGTACAAAACAAAACAGTACGGAAGCCACAACGGTGATATTCATCTTTCGGATAAAGCAGGTGATGTTGCGACTCTGAAATTCAGCGGAAACAGAATTATGCTTTTTGGTGGTACATTTGAGGATAACGGAATAGCTGAAATCACAATAGACGGAAAGTATTCAAAGATTGTTGATTTTTATTCAAACATCGCAAGATGGGACAACGAAGAAACCGGAGGACGTGTTACAACAGGAGATACACTACAGTATATAAGTCCGTATCTTGAAGATGGCGAGCATGAAATTATAATTAAAGTGCTTGATAAAAAAAATGAATTTTCATCAGGAAATCATATTGTAATTGATAAAGCTGTAATATTTTAAAAAAAATCCCTCTGTATAACAGGGGGATTTTTCATTTATGCGGGTGTGTGAGATTTTTTCTGTAAATTCAATTTTTCTATGATAAAATATTCGATTTTTAGGGCAGGAACAGCCACATTTTGGCTTTTCTGCCTTAGCTATAATATAGCACGAATTTTACGCCATGTCAAGGGCGGTCT
>JAZSPM010000133.1:0-8501 GCA_045537455.1 Candidatus Ornithomonoglobus sp.
AGACCGCCCTTGACATGGCGTAAAATTCGTGCTATATTATAGCTAAGGCAGAAAAGCCAAAATGTGGCTGTTCCTGCCCTAAAAATCGAATATTTTATCATAGAAAAATTGAATTTACAGAAAAAATCTCACACACCCGCAATTTTAATACAATCCGGCAAATACAACTCAAAATCACTGATTTTTACCCCCTATACAATTTGGCGAAACAGAAAATATAAAAACATATATTATTTATACCAATTAATACACTTATTTATTATTCTTCCTCTCCATCTTCGAGCAAAGCTTGTGGTTTTGGAAAAAATTTCATTTCATCACTCGTTGGGAACAAGTCTTTAACTTCTTGCGATGAATCGATTGAAGCATATATTTCCATCCCTTTTTCCATAAGCTTCGACAGATTTTCAAGTGTATATTTTACTCTTCCCTTAGACTCATTATCAATAGAGACATCTGGAATCTCTTTATTTAGTTCTGCTACACATTGATTTATTAATTCATCTGTACTTTTCTTGTATGCATTTACAACAGTTTCAATCACGTCACCTTGCAATTTAAGCTGACGTAGCTTTTCCTCTTGTTGTTTTACTGTAATATAATGAGATTTAATTTTAATACATTTATCTATTATCTTTGATAAATTCGATAAAATTACTATGCCACCACTTGTAATAACAGCAAATTCAAACCAAATTGATCCAATGTCTGTCTTTTTTAAAACAATTTTTTCATCATTATTATTCAAATACGGACATTGACTTATAGCTTTATCTAATAGTTCTATATTTTTCGCAAATTCCGAAAAATCTTCCGTTTGAGGCATTTTTATATCAAAACCACTTTCAATTTGTTCAAATTCTGCTGCTTCAAAGAAATCAATAATAGCTTCTACACATGTCATCAATTTTTCATATTCGGGGTGTAATTCAAGATATACTTCATACGGAATATAAAAAGAATCGTTAATATTAGCAAAATATTCATTTTCTAAAAACAAAAAACAGGTATCTTTTATTAATGGTACTTCACTAATTCTTTTTAACGCTTCTTTAGTTGAACCCCAATTAATCACCTTACCACGATTAGTCGATGTATTACCAACTCTATAAGGCTCATTTATCATTTCAAAATTTTGTAGTATATCACTATTCTCTTTAAGTAAAGAATACATATATTTTGTTCTCATATAAAATTACACACCCTTTATATTAACTATTTACTTAATTATAACACACTTTCCATAATTCGACAATACCCTTCATAAAAAATTTACAATAAACAAAAAAATGGGAGGCATTGCCTCCCGATTTATGTATTTGTATTTTGTTTTTTTATAACATATATTCCATTTCCATCCCATCTTTGAATTCGAATATCAGCTTATCTTCAAATACTGATATTTTTTCAATAGTGCTATTGAACAGCTCTTCATCGAAAGTTTGTAGTATGGTGTTTTGTTTTAAAGTTTCAATAAAATCTTTGCATTTTTGATTTCGGATATATGATTCATTTTTTTCTTTTTCAAGCTGTTGTTCTTTTTCTTGCGTTGATTCATATTCTGCCATGAGATTGTTAAAAGTTTCGTTATATTCATTTTGTGGTATCGCAGTTCGGCTATTTAGTTTTACATACTCATTTACGGCTTCAAGCTTTGTTCTTGTTTCTGCGGTTGCATTGCACAGCTTTTTATCCAGCTCTGATACATCGCATACTTTCAAGACTGTTTCTTCAATGAAGGTTATCAGTTCTTTCCTGTTTTCTATCAGTTCATTGAATACTTTTACAAAACCTTCCTGAAGTGTTGCTTCTGATAAATGCGGAGTGTTACACTTTTCTTTGTTCTTAAATTTGTTATTACACTGCCATATGGTTCTTTTATATTTTGAATTACTGTGCCACACCTTTGAACCGTACAATCCGCCACAGTTTCCACAAAATATTTTCCCTGAAAAACAACTCGATGTTGTCATATAGTTTTTTGAATTTTTCCGCTTTTCAAATTCCTGTTGTACCAGGCTATACACTTCCTTTGAAACAATTGCAGGGTGGCTGTCCTCAACATAATATTGCGGTATCTCGCCCTCGTTCTGCTTCTTTTTCTTTGTAAGAAAATCTGTTGTAAATGTCTTCTGCAGAAGTGCCGCACCTTTATACTTTTCATTTTTAAGTATTGATTCTACCGTTGTTGAACATCATTTATCTTTAGCTCTTGGAGTAGGAATATTCTGTTCTGTCAGATATTTTGCAATATATGTCGGTGTTTTTCCCTCAAGAAACATTTTGTATATAAGCCTTACAATCTTTGCTTCTTTTTCTACTATCTTTGGCTGACCATCATCACCACGTTCATATCCCAGGAAACTGCTGAACGGCATAATCAGCTTACCGTCTGCAAATCGTTTTCTATGCCCCCACGTTACATTTTCCGATATGCTTCTGCTCTCTTCCTGTGCAAGACTTGACATTATTGTAATAAGCAATTCACCTTTTCCATCAAAAGTATATATATTTTCCTTTTCAAAGAAAACTTCAACATTATGTGCTTTTAATTCTCTTACCGTTACAAGACTGTCAACAGTATTTCTTGCAAATCGGCTGACTGATTTTGTGATTATTAAATCAATCTTCCCCTCAAGTGCGTCCTTTACCATTTCATTAAAACCGTCACGGTGCTTGGTATTAGTTGCTGAAATACCTTCATCCGCATATATCTTTACAAAATCCCAATTGTCATTTTTCTTTATAAATTTCGTATAATGGTCAACCTGTGCTTCATAGCTGGTTGTCTGTTCATCACTTTCTGTTGATACCCTTGCATAAGCCGCAACCCGACGTTTTTGAGTTTCCTGTTCAACGCTCGCTGTGTACATTTTCTTTCTTTGCGGTATGATGGTTACTGTCTTTGACATTACTGATAACGCCTCCTCTGCTTATGATAATTTTTTTCTTTCATTTCATCAGTCCATTTTCTTGACGGTGTTTCCCATGTGACTATTTCCTCACTACCATCCGTGAATACATATTTAAGTTGATTATTGTTATATACAATTATTTTTTCTATTGCCTTATCAAATCTCTCTGCAAACTCCTTTAAAATAGAATCCGGCACTTGTTTTGATGGACATTTCTTTGCACCTCCGGATTGATATATATTACATCGCCAAACATATTTTTTATAGTTTTTCTTTCGTATGTATCTGTTACCACATTCACCGCAGAACACTATACTCTTAAAATCATATTCTTTAGACACAGGTGGTGCAGGAGTCTTACTCTCAAAAATCATCTGTACCTCTTCAAATATTTCTCTTGATATAATTGCCGGATGTGAATCCTGTACATAGTATTGAGGCAACTCCCCATCATTCTTTATTTTCTTCTTTTTTAAATGGTCTTGAGTAAATGATTTTTGCAAAAGCATATCACCCATATATTTTTCATTTTTGAGAATACATATAACACTCGTCCTTCCCCATTCTCCACCGCCCGGTGACAATATTTTCAAAGAGTTAAGATAATTTGCAATGTTGTATCCACCCATACCAAATAAATACATATTATAAATATCACGTACCACCTTTGCTTTAGGTTCAAATACTGATATCACACCGTTTTCTTTCCGGTAACCATAAAGTGAAAACGTATTAGGTTTGCCTTCTTTGAAATCGTTACGTATACGCCATTTACAGTTCTCGCTTACTGATAAGCTTTCCTCTTGTGCAAAAGAAGCGAGGACGGTAAGCATAAGCTCACCATCCCCGCTGATAGAATGAATATTCTCTTTTTCGAAGTATACGTCCACATTTATACTTTTAAGCATTCGCACAGTTTCAAGAAGCGTTACGGTATTTCTTGCAAATCGGCTGATTGATTTTGTAATTATCATATCAATTTTATCAGCTTTGCAGTCTGTTATCATTTTCTGAAACTCAGGTCTTGAATCCTTTGTGCCAGTCATTGCTTCATCAGCATATACACCTGCATACTCCCATTCCCTGCAACTTTGTATGTATTCACTGTAATATAACTTATCTGTGCTGACAGTGAATTAATCATAGCATCCTTGCCCGATGATACTCGTGCATAAGCACATACCTTCTTCAGCTTTGGAATCAACAATTTTGTAGGTAATATAGTTTGTACAACCTTTTCCATATAGCATTTCCCTTTCTATGTTTTGTACGTCCATATTACCGTACAAACCGCATAAAGTCAAGCTCTATGAGGGTTATATACTGCCGAATAACGGACGGTATTCACTTACTAATTTTGTATCAAATTTCTTGTACTCTTTCTCGGTTATAACCCCATTATTCAACATTAATTTTACAACAGCACGGGACGCCTGATAATTTTTTTCACGTTCAAACTGTTCCTTTGTCATCATACAATTCATAATCTTCGCACTCCTCTGTAGCAAAAAAATAAGCCCATAAGAATAATTCCTCATAGACTTATTTCAAAGTTTTATTCAGTTAAAAGTTTCTTCCGTTCCATCCCCATTCAGATATAGGGTGGTATGTCACATATACCGCATTTCCCGGAATTCCCAGTTCTTTCTCATAAAGCTCACAAATTTGTGCTGTCATCTTATCATACGCATCCGATGGTGCATTACCAAACAAACTGACTGATAAATAGGCTCCTTTTTCAAGCTTTGTTCCTGCCATCCATAAATCGTAATTATCTTCAATTCCTACCATAAGATAAGTTTCTGACTTGTTAAGAGTAACCATCATTTTCCCAAGTTCTGCTTTAATCTTCTCTTTCTTTTCCTGTGTCAAGGACACTGTTATTTTTGAATTAATAAATGGCATTTTCTTTCTCTCCCTCATTATTTTTCTTTTATTCATTTTAATTATACCTTAAAATTCATATAAAACTCTGGGTTTCGTTTCCCACTCACTAAGATTTTCTCTCCAGTATCCTGCCCACTGTTTCATATGTTCATATTCCGGATGCTTGGGATTCTTTATTATTTCAAGAAATTCTATAAATCCATAAACTCCACCAACATCTTCAGGAGGTGTTTGCCCTTTTGCTTCCAGTAAATAAGGTGATTCTTTATCATAATCGTCTGAAACTTTAAGAATTTTTACTTCATGTTCCCAACCATCGCCAAAATCATATCTGTAACACAATTTACGGTCTTTATATAAATAATCTTTTAACACTTTCCCTTCCATCATCTCTGTATTATCATAAAATACAGTGTTTTCATCTTCTAAAACAAGATTCATTATCTCGTTTCCATTTTTATTTAAAACCATAAAATCATACAAATGATAATTTTTCCATCCAAAAGCTCTCTGCAATACCTTGTGAAACTCATGAAAACCCATATCTGATGGTACTATTATTCTGCGTTCAGCCTTATATATCTTTAAATCAAGAGTTACAAGTAACTCATAAGCCTGATATTTATATATCGGCAAATCGGTTAATTCAGAAAGTTCTTCAAACATCTTTTCATACGGATAAAAATAATCTTTCATATTTTTTGAATAATTAACAATCATATGGTTTGTAGTCACACCTACTAAATCCGAAAACATCTTACCAATACCATTATACATATTCCCTACGTGTATTGCGCAATCACGTCCGGCACTCGTAACCCACGAAGCAGCTGCTCTGTTACCATTTTTAACAAATGAAATCTTTCCGCACCGTCTGAGATATTCTGCTACAATTTCAGGATTTAAATTCATCGCAAGCAAAGTATGTTCTATAGCATCAATTATGATTTTTTCAATATTTTTTAAATCTTTCTTCTTTACCTGATATACAGCAACCACAAAACGTGTTGCGTTATTTACAAGTACAAGCATATCTTCCGTCTTCCTGTTTGTCCAGACATTTGTCCAATTTGCAGTCCATGTAAATATTGGATTTATGCCCTCATTTATCTCTTCCGGTTTGATGCACAAGGCATCCGATAATTTTTTTGTTAATGCAATCTGCATCTTTTGTATCCTTTCCAAATTGAATATTTTATAGTTCTCTTGATCCTTATTCTTCTATACCATATTTTTTCATCAATTCTTTTGCCTTATCTATCCCTGCTTGTGTAATATAAACAGATTTTGACCTTGATGGATGAGTTCCCTGCCTTATATAATCTTCATCATCCAATTTATTTAAAACGTCAAAATTATATCCTTTCCACGAAAGTAATAAATTCGAATCTGAAAATCTGTCGTTTTCTTTAAAACCCGAAAGATACAACATAATCATTGTCAACTCTTCTAATGCAGTTTTTGCTTCCGTCTTTTCCATGGTTCCTCCTGTAATCATAATGGTTTTCCACTATCAAATCATTTTGCAACGTACTTCTGATTTCTGCTTGTTGGCTTATCCGGAATAGTCATTACGATCAAATTCTGTTCAACCATGGGATTCAGATAGTTTTTCTTAAAATTCACTCTATCTGACAATCCTATGAGTTCCATCATTTCATTCCTGCTTCGTGGAATCTTACAAAATTCAATCAGTTTTGAAAAATTATCTTGATGGGTATCTTGATGGGTATCTTGATGGGTTCTTTCATCATTTATTCCTGACTGTTCTTTTATCGGCACAATCAATTGAAATATATCTTTTTCATAAAATTCCGGTTTCCCTCCTGAATACACTTCAAGATATTTATTTATGTTTCTGATACCTGATCCTAATTCATCAGCATAACCTATTTCTCGAAAGAATTTTGATATTGCCGGATTTTTAGGAAACGGAGAAAAATTATTTGCGTCTATCAATCCAAACCCATGCGGTTTGTTCGCATTCTCTGTGCGTACTATATCATTTTCAATAATAAGTTTTGCTGGATATGCACTTGAAAATTCTCTGTGTATTAAAAGATTTGCACATACTTCTCTGAATATTTTATTGCGAATGCTTATTCGTTGTGGCCCTTCAAGATAGAATTTATCATTCAAATGTTTTTCTATAAATTCCATAAGCTTTGTATTAGCATTAATAAGATTATCCAATACCACAATTCTGTCATCATATCTGTCAAGGTTCTCTCTTCTTACGATCACATCGGTTTTATAATGCGGTAGTACGGATAAAATCAATTGTTGAGTTCCAAGCAGTAATATTCCTGCCAGATTAATACCTTCTTTACCTGTTACAAAATCTCTTCCATACAAATTGGAGCTTTTCAAAAGTTCCAAATCGCTCATTGTTTCCCATGGATGCTCGCCACCACGCTGATTCTTTGCCATAATACGAACTTTGTTTATAGTATCTTTATCAAGGTCTTCAACAGACACCAGTGGGAATATTTGTGTTTCCGTATAGCTTATATTACTTTTTCTGTTATACAGTTGGGCTACAAGACCTGTATTGTTTGTAATATTAAAATCACCATCTTCGTTTCTGTCAAATATCCTTCCAGCAGTTCTGTGAACATCAGGAGTTATCGGAATTTGAGCATATATAACCGTTTTTCCGTCAATTTCATATTCTTCAAGCTGAGTATAAAATGCAGGGCTGATTTTATCAGGATTATTCATCTGTGTGACGAAATTCTTCTTTACTTTTTCAATACAATCCTTATCAACGCCACAAATACTTCCTCTATCTTCAACACCTAAAAGCAAATGACCGCCTAATCTGTTAAGCATAGCACAAACAGACTCAAATGTATCTTTATTCAGATCTCTTTTGGATTCTTTAAATTCTATAGTTATTCCTTCGCCTTGTTCAATCAAACTTTTTATATCAATCATCTTGTAGATACCTCTCAATCATTTCTCATACAAAAATAAAAAATCAATTTTATTCTTCATTAACTACCTCCATTATATCCTCTATGTTACATTTCAACGCTGTACATATTTTCACCAAAGTATCAGTAGTCACACTTTCACTTTTACTCATTTTTGAAATAGTAAAAGTGCTAATTTCTGCTTTCTTAGCAAGATCTTTTTTTAACATATCTTTATCTATTAAAAGTTTCCATAATCTTTTATATGATACCACCATTTAAGTCACCTCTTTATATTATACTTTAACGATTTATATTATAACACAATTTATTTACTTTGACAATAGTTTATATAAAATTTATTTTAGAATAAATGTCAATAATTTTAGAAAATACTAAATTTATTATTATGCATTAAAAATTTTACAGTTCTATTCGCTTTCGCCTCATCATACATTCGGCTTATCACCTCCCAGGCTCAGAAGGTTTTCCATCATATCATCAGATGTATCTGTATTGCTTTCTGCTGCAATCCTGCTCCGTGATGACGGGGTAAGTCCGAACTCCTGACAGAAGTTTTTCATAATTGCAAGGTACTTGTGTGCAATTGCAACCTGCGGTACCTGTTGCCAATATCCGGACGGTGTCTTTACAATGGCACCATGCTTTGATATGAACTCCTCGGCTTCCTTCCACCTTGCATACGCCTGGCAGTAACCTGCGAAAGCTGTCATATCAACCTCGGTCAGAATTCCCATCTGCTCCATCTGTTTTGAAAGCCTTC
>JAZSPM010000085.1:0-3204 GCA_045537455.1 Candidatus Ornithomonoglobus sp.
CTCGGTCTGCCACGACCACGCTTCTTTTCTTCCATTTGTGTTCCTCCTTTAATGTAGTATTGGGGACTAATTTTTGATTGTTTTCTTGTTCTGATATTCATTATAGGTAGGCATTGACAATAAATCAATAAATTTGTATAATGTTCATTGGAGTAATATGAATTCTCCAAAACTCCAAAAATCTACATTCTCCAAAAAAAAGGTGCATTATGGAAAAAGATTATTCTGAATACAAACGAACAGAGTATGACAAATACTTATATCGTCGCTCTAACAGAGGCGGCGTTTTGTTAGATTACTTTGCTAACTATGTCCGCTTCAATTACGAAACAAAAACCGTAAGAATATTGGTTGATGAAAGTAATGAATATCAAGCAATGGAGCTTTCGATTGAGGATTATGAGAAGGAGGTTGCTGAACGGACGAGCAAAGAGTATAAAAAATATGAGCCTTCACCTGAAGAACGAAAATCGATGCTCGAGGAAAGTCAGGAAGATTATGACAGAATGAAAAGCAGATACCAATTTCAGTTAGGCTCTGATGCCGGTATTCTCTGTGATGAAACGGGTGTTGTCGAAAATCCGCTTATAAATATTTTCAGCGGAGCTTATATAACACTCAAATACGGTGAAGGAATATTAGATTTCATTTATGCAGATTTTATGACACCCTTCAAAAAGGCTTATGAATCTGCAATGTTTGAGAATATGCTTAGGGAGTATGGCAAGGAACTGAATAAAGAAAAAGCTCCTCAGCCGAAAAAAGCTGAAGAGCCACAAAAAATATATAATGAAAATCAGATATATGTTGAAAATTTCTATTCCTATGAAATGACTTTTTATGAAATAAAGGATATTGCTTTTGCTTCATTGTATTCTGCTATATGTCCGCCGAATTTTACTGACAGAAACTATGACAAGATTAAAAAATTAAAATGGTATTTAAGTTACCTTTTATGGTTGCAGGATGAATACAAAGAAATGATAGAGTTTTGCTATGACGAGGACTTTTATCCTGAAATATTAAGTTCACTTTATCCGAGTGAAAGGTTGAGATTATATCGCAGCATACACGATTTGCCACTCAGGTTTGACAGAACAGAACAGCTCTCATTAGTAGACGGTATGAGCGGTAAAGAAATGCCCTACGGTATGCCGATAAATGAATTATTAGAACGGGTTTCATCTAAAAATGGAGAACCTACCGAGGCAGAGAAGCAATTCGCAGAAAGATATAATATCTCAGTCAGTACGCTCCAATACTGTCTTGCGCATCCAGCATTTATAAGCATAAAATATTCATTCCGAAGTGTTGCCGATATCCTTGAGCTTGAATTCACAAAAATGCTTGAGCAGAATGTTCATTTCCGCAAATGCAAGCGTTGTGGCAAATATTTTATAATGAAAGGCAAATATGACACCCGTTACTGTGACAGAGTGGCAGAGGGTGAAAGCCGTAGCTGTCAGGAAATAGCCGCCGCCGAAAACTATAAAGCAAAGCATGCTGATGATAAGGCTACCGCAATTTACAGTAAATATTACAAGCGTTATTCGGCAAGGGTAAAAGTAAGACAGATTAAAGAGCCTGATTTTAAAAAGTGGAAATATCAGGCAATAACAAAGCGTGATGAATGTACCAACGGCGATATTACGCCTGAAGAGTTTACACAGTGGATGGAAGATTGTTTTCCCAACCGAAAGAAAAAAGAATAACAGACATATAAAACCGACGACTTCATTTTGATAAAACTTTGATATTTATGGTTTATGATTATATGATTGAAACGGAGGTGTTAAGCAATGCCTAAAATTCTGATAGTTGACGATGAGCGAGATGTTGTAGAGCTTCTTCGCAATTATTTTGAGCTTAGTGGTTATGACGTGTTGTTTGCATACGATGGTGAAAAGGCGCTTGAAAAAATGAGTCAAAAACCCGATGTAATACTTCTCGATGTTAATATGCCAAAACTAAACGGACTTGAGGTGTGCAAAAAGATTCGGGAATTTGTGTCCTGCCCGATCTTGTTTTTAACAGCTAACGTTGATGATGTTGATAAAATAAATGGGTTTTCCGCAGGCGGGGACGACTATATTACAAAGCCTTTCTCGCTTGATGAATTGGGTGCTCGTGTCTCGGCTCACTTGCGCCGTGATATGAGATTGCAGAAAAAATCTGATTTGAAATTTAGTGACGATTTGGTTATAGACTATTCCTCGAAAGCCGTCTATTTCAAGGATACACCAATTTCATTTTCTAAAACGGAATTTGATATTATTGAACTGCTTTCCACCAATGCCGGTATCGTTTTTGATAAAGAGCGTATATATGATCGTT
Organism: Candidatus Ornithomonoglobus sp.; assembly: GCA_045537455.1. Lineage (GTDB taxonomy): Bacteria > Bacillota > Clostridia > UBA1381 > UBA1381 > Ornithomonoglobus_A. The sequence goes on from JAZSPM010000085.1 coordinate 2,335, forward strand.
TATGGGGATTTGACAGCGAAGGCTACTCTATGACGGTAGTTGAACATATCCGAAAGATACGGGCAAAATTTACAGAAGCAGGCTGTAAATCATACATAACAACAGTATGGGGGTGTGGGTATAAATGGGAAAATTAAGAAAAGCTATTGCAAGAATACCGCTCGTACCCTCACTGATAATCGTTATGTCGTTTTTTATCATATTAGCGGTAATTCTTTCAAAAACAACAATGAGCGTCGCAAACGAAAAAATACAGCTCATTGAGGCAAAATATATTTCAGTTGAACAGGAAATTGAAGAAGTTGGCAAAGAGGAATATAATGTCACGCATTATATAGGTCGTCTTCCGTTTTCCGAGGAAGATAAACAAGTGTATGATTTCTACACAATAATCTATGAGTATTCCTCTTTTTTCTGGTGTATTATCAGTATTACGATCGGTGCAGTTATCTTTTATTTCGGCAAGCTGCAAAAGCCGATAAAACTCCTAATAAATGCTTCAGAAAACATTTCCGATGATAATCTCGACTTCGTTATAGATTACAGTGCCAAAGACGAGCTTGGACAGCTATGTTCTTCATTTGAAAAAATGCGGTTATCACTAATGGATAATAACCGAACTATGTGGCGAATGGTCGAAGAGAAACGAAAACTCAACAAGGCGTTTTCCCACGAACTCCGAACACCGCTTACCGTTATGAGAGGAAACGTCGAACTTCTTGAAAAGGTCTATATGAGGTCGGACGTTTCGGAGGATAAAAAGGCAGCTCTGCTAAAAACAGTATCAAAGAACATAGAACGCATTGAAAGCTATGTTTACAGTATGGGTACGATGAGCAAATTGGAAGATCAACCGATACAACCAATGCA
>JAZSPM010000103.1:0-20744 GCA_045537455.1 Candidatus Ornithomonoglobus sp.
AGACCGCCCTTGACATGGCGTAAAATTCGTGCTATATTATAGCTAAGGCAGAAAAGCCAAAATGTGGCTGTTCCTGCCCTAAAAATCGAATATTTTATCATAGAAAAATTGAATTTACAGAAAAAATCTCACACACCCGAATAGGTATACCCCCTCTTTTGTAAAATACCCAACGCAAAATTATAAAAACCTTTCCAACTGTCAAAAGATCCCTTATAAAATTAAAAATCCGTATTTCTGTAAAGTCTGATTATAATGTACGTTAGCCTTTACAGAGATACGGATTTTAATATAATTTTTTAAAATTTATGTAAACCGAAAATAAAGTTTACAGAAAAAACCTCACACCATAGTTTCTTTTATAATGCACTATTTTCTGATATAATTAAAATTATTTTATTACATTATCGATTTTAAATATTGTACCATAGTTAATATTGCTTATCTCAATCTTTTCTCCTTTAATTTTTACATTTGTTGTGTCTTCTTCCCAAATAGGATATACAGTTAGATTTCTACATTTAAGATCGATTATTTTTCTTTTAACTGGTTGAGGTGTCTCTAAATCACGCAAAACTGTTTGCCAACTATCTTTTTTATTTCTTATGAAGCCTAAACTTGTATTTTTTCCATGAAGAACAAACAAATATACATTTTCATCTGAAAAATCAAGCATATTGAAATCTTCATTTTGAAAATCAACACCGTCAAGCAGATGCTTTAATGGCTTAAAGTATTTATAAAGATTTTTCGATTCAACATACCTTTCATCCCAATGCCATATATTTCCGCATCCGGAACACCCTAAAAATACAGGAGTATACACGCAGTCTACAAAGATCATTCCTCTATCATCGCATGAATAATATTTGAATTCCCCACTATGACAGTTGTTTACAGCACCTGTTTCAGCAACGAAAAAGGGTTTCAAATTATCCTTTATTAATTTTATTCCGCCTTGTATAACATCAATAGGATTTGTTGTTGAATCAATATAATCAGCACCTTGATCAAGGTATCGGTGCATCTGTTTGAAATCACATAAATCCCAACAAAACTCATTATACATATTCAATGCAGCTTTAGTGTCTAAACTTCCTAATGAATTGGTTACCATGTTTTCTGGAAAAAGTTTTTTTACTTTAGGAATCATATCTTTGTTCCATTCAATCACTTCGTCTTTTCCCAAGTAACTCATTTCATTCCAAAGTTCTATAGCAAAAATCTCTGTATCTCCTGAATATCTTTTTGAAAATTCTTGCATTTTATTAAACCATGCGTCTTTCCATTTATCTTCTGTCAACCATTCTATTATATCCGAACATTTTTCACCTTTACAATATAATCGTTTATTAAAATATCTAAATATATTAGAATTGTCTTCTTTATCATATGTAAAATATCTGAATTGTTCAATTGTGAGTTTTAGTTTTATACCATATTTTTTTTGCAAGAGCCAAGAGCATATCTATTTTTGTGAATTGTGCGAGCCTGAAAGTTTCAACATCTTCCGTATCGGGCGAAAAATAATCATGACCTAACCAAACTCTAACTACATTAATTCCAGCATCAGCGCATTTTTTTAACCATCGTTCATATTGTCTGAGTCCCATATAGTTTACTTGTCCGCTCATACCAAATTCCTGATTGTCAGATATTATACACGCTCTTGGAAATGCGAGATTTATACCTAAAGGATAAAATGGTGTGCCATTTGAATAGGTAAAATACCTTTTATCTATTTTACTTACCTCTACATAGCCATTACCACTAGTTTCTTTAGCCACAAACTGTTCTGTTATAGAATTACCATTTTCAAAATTTATTTCGAGATTATATTCTCCTTGTTTTTGTAACGTAAATCTTATCGAACTATAAATCTCATGGCTTAATATACAATGTTCAATTCCTTCCTGATCATATGTAAGATCTATAGGCTGATAATCAAACGGCTGCAAATCCCAAATATTATTATCACCATCTATAAGCCTTGCCGATATAATTTTATCAATAAATTTTCTTTCGATTCTTTCAAAAACTTTTATTTCCATATGTTTAGTATCCTTTCTTTGCGTAAATTAGGCTTACTTTAAAAATCACCTTTTCATTCAAACATCATATTTCAGAACACAAATTGGTTTTGGAATGTTTGTTTCCGTATATATTAAATTAAAACTATCATTATCAAGAATAGCAACATTATCACTACATTCATTGGTACAAATAATATAATTATCAATTATATCAAAATCTCTCGGGCATTTTCCACCGCAGCTATATGTATCTTTGTAAATCAGATTTCCATTATAAAATTCCAAAACACTTATCGTATCAAGACCTCTATTAGAAACATAAACCCGATTATCAAAAAAACGTATCGCACTCGCAGTAGTATCTCCTGTATATCCCTCAGGTAAGCAGCTTACTGTATCTATATATTTCAGACTTTCACCATCATATTCCATAATTGATACAGTAGATTTCAATTCATTTGCAACAAAACAAAATTTACTATCGTCAGAAAACACCAAATGTCTTGCACCATGACCTTCAGTTACTTTTGTTTTACTTGTGCATTCTAAGTCCTTATAAAGAAACTTCTCAGTCGGTTAATTCAGCAATAAGACGAAATGTTTTACTACTCATTATACAATTATGTGATTGTATCTCAAATGAAAAAAAAGCACAGCTTGTAACTTCCAATACTAAAGCTACTACTATTTCAAACTTCAAAAGCATTCAAAAAGCAATATCATATATAGACAGTCATTTTGATGAAAAAATCACAATTGATAATCTCATTTCTATAACAAATCTCAGTCGTTCATTATTCTCTACAGAATTTAAAAATTATACAGGAATGTCCGCCATTGAATATCTGACTATACGACGCATAGAAAAAGCAATGTATTTATTAAAAAACACATCTATGTCTGTTTCGTCTATCTCAGAAGAATGCGGATTCACAAATTTATCAAACTTTAATAGATTATTTAAAAAAATAACAAAAATAACACCCAAAGAATATAAAAACAGATAAATAAATTTCAACGGAATATATTTAGTCTTTTAGTAAACTGCCACAAAAAAACTACTCACTTATCCAATATATGCGAGCAGTCTTTTATATATTATTTACTAAACCACTTATCAAGTATTCCCCACAAAGCCTCCTCACATTGCTGCGGGGTATATTCTTTCGGAAAATACTCTTTGAGTCTGGTATAGTTTATTGATATTTTTTCTTTTGGCTTTTTGCTTTCTTCACCTTTTAGGATTTCGTTTATCTTATCTTCGGACAAGTCACCATCAAGAAAATACTTTTTGATTTGTGTACCCTGCTTAGCATTAACTTCACAGCAGTTATAATCAATAACATCATTCAAAAGCACCTGATGTTTTGTATCAAGATAGGACACTTCAACTCCGGCAATGAATTTGATTATATCTTCATCCACCTTATCAAGTAGTTGATATATAAGTTCTGTAAGCCTTATGTAACGCTGTACCTGCCTACCACTTTCACCGAAAGCCTGACCTATTTTATCACGGCTTTTTAACTTGTGGACATCGTGTCCACAAGTGAATTCATTTTTAATGCCCTGATGTTTTAATGCCTCAAGCTTCATCTTATAAGCATATGCACGTTCACTTGGCAGTAGCTTTTCTCTTTGAAGATTGGAATCCACAAGTAATATAGCAGCCTGATCATCATTGAGTTCTAATATACGAGCAGGAATAGTATTCTTCCCCGCAAGAATACTAGCTCTTTTTCTACGATGACCTGCTATTATTTCATGTTTTCCGTCCTTCATCGGTCTTACAATTATAGGCACTAAAACTCCAACAGTCCTTATGCTGTCTGCAAGTTCCTGCATTGCTTCATCATCAACAACTTTAAATGGTTGTGCCTCAAAATCCACCAAATCCTCGATTGGTAAAATCACTACATCATTACGCACAAAGACTCACCGCCTTTTGTAAACCCAACAAAGCTGAATCAATTATACAATCATATTCTTCTCTGGTCGAGTAATCGCCATAAATCCACTCTTCATACATCTGCTCCAAGATGTTTCCTTTAAATGCCAGAATCGTTTTAACATCCCGTTCAGAAAACTCATATGCATCAATCAGAAAATCATACAATTCCCTGATATATGAAATTTTATACGCTTTTTGATATATCTCTTCAGCAGACATACTGAGCATTTCATTTTCAAATTCCTTAAAGTTATTTTCTATTTTCTGATATACTCTGTTTCGTTTCTTCAAAATTTCACATCCTTCATAATATTTTTGTGTATAGCGAACTTTATTATATCCCTTGACGAATATCTGGAATATATGCTTTTCAGACGCTCATCGTAGTTTTCAATCTTTTCCGTTCTCTGTTTCATTGAAAACTCGTATAATTTCCTGCTGAATTCAGCATCAAATCCAATACATCTCATAGCCTCAATTATATTTGTACTGTTTTCTATTGCAATAATAGGACATATATAACCGCCATCCGGCTTTTGAAAATTGAATTCATTATACAGACCTGCATTAAAAGGCATATCAAGTACCATCGCATCAGCAAAGGAAGCTACTATGAATACTACTCCTTCAATAACACTCAGATACACATCCAACTTGCCTTTCTCAAAAAGAGCTTTTTCTGATTCCAACATATTCGTAAGTCCGATATTTATAAACGCCATACCGTCGTACATCTCAAAGATTGCACCGTCTTTGCCCATAACCTTGTCATATTTCTCTCCTACCTTATAACAGGTAATTCCGCATTTATTATCCATTTATATTTCCTCCTAAAATCAAGAGGATGCAGAACTTCTGCACCCTCCATAAACTAAAAAAACGAAACCTTATGCCGCCAGTCCCGAAAGACTTGATGCACGAACATTGTATTTAAACTGATCGCACATATTACGCAGTATCATAAAGTTTTCGTCCATTCCCGATAGATTTTGTTTTAGTAATATTTCATATTCTCTTTTCTTACTTTCCAGAGCACGTATTTTAAGCTCCCATCGGTCAAGTATTGCCTGTGAGCTGTTACCATTCCGTATAAGTTTCTCAATTCGTCTTTGATATTCTTCGATTTCAGCACCCATACTCTGATAGAACTCATATGCCATCTTTTTACGTTGCTTTTCATCATCAACCACATACATAGAATTTATACTGATGTACTTTGAATCACGCTTGTTCTTGTATTCAAATAAATTCTCTTGTGATATTAACTCCATAAAATCCTCTAGCAAAGATATTCCTTGCATATAGGCTTTCGGAACAAAGTAGTGATAACCACGAGCCGATATATTTAAGGCATGCATACCAAATACATATTTATTCGCCATTGTTTCAATGCCGCTGTTGCCGATGCAGTCCTGATACATCTCAAAGAGCCTTTGCGCTTCATCAAAGTATTTATATACATCAACACCCGAAGAAAACTCTACATCAGATAACACCATCTTCCCTGTTGCCTTATCAAGAGTAATGTTTGCAAGTTTTCTGTACGAGTTTGTTTTCTCATACAATGTTTCTTCCACGAGCTCTCTTGAAATAACTTCATTTTCAATACGTTTGTTATCCCTGCAGTATATTTTACGGATTTTAAGCTTCCCGTCAACCTTTTCCTCTATACGGTCACGAATATCTCCCGTTGCACTTTTGAATGCGTCCGTCTTACTGATATTCTCTCTCGCATTAACAGGAAAATTAAGCTTTTCACATATTTCCCTAACCTTATCAGCCTTTATAAACATCTTTGGAAGAGAATAGTACATATACTTTCCCATTATGTCCTCTGACTGTCCGGTTTCTGAATTGATAACCATATAATTTTCAGCTTTTGCCATTTAATTTTTCTCCTCTCTTTTTATGCCGCCACAGGCATAGCCATAGTCTGCATATAGTTTGTTTTTGCAACGAAATAATCGTCAAGACCTTTATACTTCGGATTCCATGAGCAACCTACATATTCCACACCTGTTTCTCTTAATGCATTTCTTAAAGAAATCAATGCACCCTTGACTTCAGGTTTGGAACGCTTATCCATATCAAAGGCTTCATACACACGTTGAATTTTCATATCTTTTACGACTTCAACAAGTTCATTTATTGCATTCACTCCCGGTACCGCTATAAAAAGCTGTCCGTTCGACAATACACTTGTAATATCTGCTTTCATAGCACCCTCGGTAAGACATGCTTCCCTTGCATTTGTATTACCCACGACATGAACCCAAGGTTTTGCTCCTGTTCCGTTATCATAATAACTGCTCGAGAACCAGCGAAACTTCTTTTCATCAGAGCCTGGTGGTAAATCAAGTCGTATCTGCAGACCTTGTATATACCCCTCTTTATTACACACAGGGATAAACAAGCCACCACATTTTTTTACATACATCTGATAATTACCCATTCCGTCCCGAAAGAATCCGGGAATACCTGTAAGATTATGCTTTCTTGAGAGCTGTTCTAACACTTCACGTCTAAAGACATCATCCGTCGGTATACTTCTGTACATAAACTGATAAATACGATTTTCAGGCAATCCTCTTTCCAGAAGATTTTCACGATGATAATTATTGAGTCTTAACAATCTCAACAAATCATAATACACATTATGCCTGTCATACAATGACCGCATAGGCCGCTGTTGATTCCGAAAATATGTTATTTCCTTTATCACAAAATCGTTATCATCTGATTTGAGTTTTGCATATGCTTCTCTGTTACTGATACCGTTAAGCTTTGCATAAAGAGAAACACTGTTCCCTTTTTCCTTGCATCTGAAACAATGAAACATTCCTTTCTGACGGTTTAAACCCAAATGATATTTAGTGTCACCACAGAACGGACATAAAGCCTTAAACTCTATGTTGTTTCGCTGTGAATGATAAAACTGAATACCGCACTTATGAGCTACCTCTACAATATCAAACTGCTCGTACTCCACACACATATTATGCCGCCTCCTTTAACTGCTGTACCTCCTGTTGCTTTCGCCTCATCGGATACTGTGCACATAGCTCGGTTTTCTTTGCAAATGCAAACAATACCTGACCATATAACGAGTCTACGTTCGTCGTTATACACTCCGCATTATCAATGTATGTAGGATATACAAGTCCTGTTATTGCCGCAAGAAGGTTTGAAACCTCAAGGCCGGCTTTTATTTTTTCAGAAGTTGAAAGCCAGCGATAATCTTTATCATCATAGGTAAATTTAAAGACATCTTTAATTTCACCCGTACCCTTAACTACCTCATACAGTTTAATAGCCGCACGTTTCATTTCAAGCTGTTTAAGAATTATTTCTGCTCGCTTTGCCGCAAACTCACCTGCAGCACTTATAAGTTTCTTTAATTCCTTACGCCTTGATTCGTTATACTTAATTGCTTTTTCCAGTTCTTCAATTTTAGCAGGTATTCTGTCAGTTTCAGCAAGTGTTGTAACTTCGTTTGCATACGCATTTGCCGCCTTTATAAGTTCCTGAAGTTCATCATACTCCGCACTTGAAAGATTTCCGTATTTGATTTTATCCTCAATTACGGCTATATCAGAAACATCACCGTCTCCCATCAGCCTGAGTTCATTATCAATCTTTTTCAAGTCCTCTGCTTTAAATTCTTCAAACTTCGCTTTACTGTCCGACTCAAGCTTTTGTGCTTCCATGCCTGTCTGTTGTAATCCTTTTCCTTTTTCAGCAAGCACTGATAGCTCTTTCTTTATTTCAGCTATGATATCCGGATAGTTCTGCTCAGTCACAACATTATGACAAGTAGGACATTTATCTCCTACCTTAACAGCCATACCTTTTTCTTTTAAAGCGTTATACTGACTGATAATAGCTCTGTATTCAGCCGCAATGTTTGCAATCTGCTGTGCGTACTTTGATACATATACTCTGCTCTCGATTTCAGCACGTTTTGCAATAAGCTTGCTACGTCTGCCATCCGAAAGGGTTTCGGCAATCTTTGACTGTGCCTTTTTAAGAGCCTCAACATCAATACCTTTGTATTGCTTTTGTTCAAGCTCTTCTTTTCGTGACACGATTTTCTCGCCTCTTTCAAGCACCGCATCAAGATTCTTTTCCGCTTCAGCCCTCTGTGATTTCAACAAATCAATCTGTCCTTCAAAGTACAAGTCATTCTCATCAATCTCCTTAATCTCTTCACGTTTTTTCTTGATATAATAGCCAGGCTCGGTAAGACTTTCTTTTTCCAGAAGAGTCCTTGTACTTTCGCTAAGGCTTTCAAGCACCTTTGCGGTATCTACAGGAGGCAAAAGCTTCTGCAAAAATTCTCTGCCGTTTTCAGCTATATTCTCAATAAAATACAAAGGATTAATAAGCGATAAGAATATATCCTTTTCAGCAAATATATTATTAATATCTGTCTGACGTACCTGAACAGTATCGAGAGTTACAGTCGTGACGTTACCGTTTCGTCTGCGTGAGGGTGTGTGTATTTCCCCATTCTCATCAACGAACTGTACTTCTACCGACATCTCCTTACATTCCGGATTTTGAAGCTTATCAAGACTTTTTTCGCCCCAGAACGAAGTACCGCAAAAAGCATATGCGATTGCATCGGCTATTGTACTCTTACCCTGACCGTTTCCGCCGGATATATATGTAAGCCTGTCAAACTCCATTGTGTACGGCTCTTTAAATCTTTTAAAGCCTTCCATTTTAACATTTAAAATACTGAATTTGTCTATAGTTTTCATTAAATCGTCCTTTCTTTTTTACGCCGCCATATCATATGATTTTAAAACAGCAAACTGTCCGTAGGAATTCTGTCTTAATTCTTTTTGGATATTTGTTATCTTTGCACCTTTTACAAGCCTTTTATCAACTCCATATAAATATGCGTTATATCGTCCACCTTTATCTGAAAGAATTATTGAACTCGTCGCTCCGTTTTCGCTTTGATTAACTCTTACGCCTTCAATCTCATATATCGGTGCATTTTGCTTCGGTTGCTGCATAGTAACAACATTATCCGTTTGTTTCTGTTCGGGTTGAGGATTATTCTGTTTTACCTGTTTCGGTTGACTCTTCCCATCCCCAAACATGACAGATATAATTCTGTTATATTCATTTCTAAGCTTGGTTTCTTCGCTTTTTTCTATAACATAGCTATTTCCGCGCTGTTTTGCTTTCACCCATATAGGTTCAAAACCATATAAATAACGTCCTATATTCCACTTGACTGCAGCTCGCTTGAAGGAATCTGACAATCCACCCTTAACAGGTTCAATATCACTGTCTTCTGCACCGTCTGTTTTGCCGATCCATTCTTTGAGTTCTTCATTATATATGTAAATGGTGCAAAGCTGTGATTGTTTTTGCTTACCCTCTACTGTACAGCTATGCCACGGAGTATAACTATCCTTCCAACAGTTTTGTCCGACAACAGCATCAAGTCTGTCCGCAATAGCTCGTGCATCAAGATACGGCACCGCATAACCTTCACTTTTTGCTTTATCTACATATTGTAATCTCCAGCAGATATCCGATGCCTCAAAAGGCTTTCCGAACTCTTCAAAATGTTTATTTTCCCTCATACTGTTCCTCCGTTTCATTGATTTATAAAGTTCTGTAATGTTTTACCCTCATCACAAAGAACGTCGGTATAATAATACCCGGGTTCTTTATCCTTTAAGGTTTCAAACAGTTCCCTTAGTTCCATATTGAGCTTTGTTCTGCTTCGTGTATAATGGTCATTGTTATTCGGCATTGACGTTACATAAAACATAACGCCTGTAAGCTGATGCAATGATTTTATTGACGGAAGTGTATTACCACCGCAGCAAACTCTGAAACCGCCTACATTTGAAAACGGATATGTAAACATCTTAGATGTTGGTTTTAATATCCCCTCTTCAACAACTCCTAAATATACACTCTGGATACGCTCTTTCCTGATCTCAAATCCAAACACCAATCTCGGTAATGGGAAGTTTTTGTATTCCGTCTTTTCATAGGTAATATCGCATCGTCTTGACGGAAACTCCAAGAACACTTTTTTCGTGCCGTCCTCACCTACAGAAAAGCTGAATGTACCCTGTGGTAATACGCCACTTGATATCCCCGGCATTCTGACTGATGTTTTTACGCAGTTAACAAGGGTATCAGGTTGTATTCTTTTATATGATTTAATACCATCTTCGGTATCCTCCACATAAATATTACCTTTTTTATCTATTCTGATTACAAGCTCATCATCACGCTGCACAAAGACACACTCCTTTCTTCTTAAGGTTTCTTTCAATACGCTTTTGTCGGCGTATTCTCCTGTACTTATCCTCAAGCTTTGGGAGCTCTTTTTTTACCATTTGCATAAGTCTTACAATCCATAAACACATTGCTATTTCACATTCAAACTCAGGCCACCATATAACCTCAAGCTGTGGTGCTTTTCGTAAATTACCAAAAGTACAATCAAAATTATATGAAGTAAATCCTCTGATTGAATCCATTTCATACCATAGGTTATCTATGTATGGATTACTGTTTTTTCCTGCGCCTTCAAGCCGATAAAGCTTTCTTGCAAGCTTTAAATATTTTTGCAGTTCTTTTGAGCTGTATGCATATATATTTGCATCGTCATCGCTTAATCCAAACTTTGTATACAGAGCATCACTTTGCTTTACCATTGGTGCTGCACACTCTATTGCATCTATAATGAACCAATAAAAATAATCTGGATCATTTAAAGCATATGAGTCGTTTTGATTTTTCAGCTTTGAAATGCCCGCATCATGATAAACTTTAAACAGGCACACTGCCATTAAAAGTTCTCTTAAATTATCACACCGTTCGTACCTCATTTTTTCCCTCCTAAAAAAATCTTCTGCTTGATACTGTCATTGCCGGCGACTTTTCAATGGTATTTATTATATTACTAACCAAATAAATACCGTTATATATCTCATCACCCTTATCATCAATAAGACTCACAATCTCATCTTCGTCAAAGGCTTCAAAATCAATATCATTTGCATATATCTTTTCACCGGAAATACATTTTTCAATTACATTTCTGTAAAGATATTCTTCACCTTCTGTATAGATATAGTCCGGAAGTTCGCGGGAAACATCATCAGCCTTTTTCAATGATGAAACAAAATTATTTATATCTAATTTCATAGACATTATCGCATCCTCCTATGCTAATTTTTTTACTCCGTTTGGTGTAAGAATATTGAAGATCATCTTATTAACTCTTGTCTCAGTCAATGTTTTCATCTCTTCATTCTCACGGGTTCTGACCTCTTTTATTATCCGTCCCTTTATAACATGGGGACTGTCGCAGTCAATATATCCGTTTATGAGTCCGCTACCACCGATAAGACCAAGCTGACCGACGTTAAGCGGTAACAGAGGCCTTTTTTCCATAGCATCAAGCTTACTCTTTTCAAACAGCATATTAACCAAGTTAGACGCTGCAAGCTGTCTTTTCAGTTCACCGAGATTAAATTCCTCACCCTTAAAGGTTTCAACTGTCTTTTCTGTGTTAGGTAAAACATAGCTTTCAGGCACCAAAGTATCTATCATTGGTATCCGTTCCGGCATCATAGCATACTGAGACAGTTTTTCAGCAGCTTCAATGTTTTCCTCACGTACCTTTTTTATTCCAAATACAACTACCTGTTTGAATTTAGAAAATTCGCTGTCTAAAAATCTGTAAACAGAAATATTTTCAAAGTTATTGCAAAGAATTGTACAAATATCCATTGTCAGTCTATAGTATGGGATGATGTATATCATCACACCGCCCTGCATCAAGTTGTACATAGATTCGACCAAGAATCTTTTTTCACTTCTTGTCTTAGAGCCGTTTTCTCCTATAATTGACAAATACGGTGGGTTTAGAAATATGCCGTGAAAGCTTTCATAACTCACTCTTGACGCAAAGAAGCTTCCAAAACCGACACGCTTTATCCGTGTCTCTGCATTTGTTCTTCTTATACCGTCAAGCTCTATACCGTAGGTATCTGCATTTTCATTTAGGGCAAGCTTTTCAAGTGCATATCCTTCACCGCAGCACGGATCAAATAGATTGACCTTATTATCCGGGAAAACAAGAGCTTTTTTAATCATCTTAACATGCTCAATATCAGTCGGATAAAATCCGAGCTTGACACTGTTCATAAGATGGCCTATAACTCTGCCCGTTACTGCTTCTGTTTCAGGTATTTCATTTTTAAGCACTTCTATAGCCCCTATCAGCTTTGTATAATCCTCTGTCATAAGATTAAACTTTATAACAGCTGCATATAACTTATTTGCAAACTCTGCCCCCTTTTGCATATCGCATTCAGAAAACAAAAGCCGCAGTTCTTTTATAACATCTGCTAAAGTCTGTTTTAATGCTTCAAGCTCTGAAAAAGTATCCTTTGCTCTGTTTATCTGATTTTTCTCCGTATATATCTTAACCGCACGACGTTTTATGGGCATGGTTTCAGATATATTATCAAGCTTTATTTTATGTTCCTTAAATTTTTCAAGTGCATAATAACTATCAGCCATCATTCCGCTCCTTTACGCAATAGATTTCATCAAAAGCCGTCTTGATGAGAATGCAAGTCGGTTAGTTTTAAGTTCACCCTCTATCAGCAGATAATACAACATTGAAACTACTGCCGTACTTGCGAAAACATTCGCCGCAATACTTTGAGGTGCCGAGACACTCCGTTCCGCACATGAAAGCTCGGACGGGAATTTTTCGGTATCTGTCAAAATATCAGGATATATCCTTGCAACAGGTTTGCTTAACACTCTTCCACTCATTTTTGCTCCGCACACTACCTGTCCTGCAAACTCTTCGTTGCCTGAGTCTATGTATATAATATCATCAAGCCTGTTAAAGACATTATTACACATAACTCTTGAACGGTTGTTGTCCACTGCTCCTATAAGAATCGGCATGGCTTTAGGCTCATTTGAGTAATATGATTTTGAAACGTGTAATAGCCTCATCAGCTGTTCCTCACTTTCTATAAAGTCAGGTACATACTCTGTCTCAATACCAAAGACTTCTGAATATCGCTCTGCCATAACTTCCGCCTTATTTTCACCAATATCAATTTCAGCAAAATTCTGACGTATAAGGTTCTTCTTTTCTACAATGTCACCATCAGCTATAATAACTCGGCAACCCCGTCCGGAAGCATACGCTATGCGGTAAAGATGCGGTATTACATATCCGCCCGTACCTCCTGCTCCGATAATTAATATTTTTACAGGTCTGTTTTTTGCAAGCTTCATTCAATAACACTCCTCTCAAGAGGTTTCTTGATTTCAACAGAATCTTTCCATTTTTCAGGGAATTCTGCATTTATGCCTTCAAAAACTTGTGCCGGATTAATATTCACATGTTTACCGCCTACGGATATCCTTGTGTTGATGTCAGGATACATCTTGTTCAGTCTGCCAATAACTGTATATAGTCTTGTAACCTTTTCATCTTTATTATCTGTCTCCGAAAATTCTGCTATCATATTATTATGAGAATGTATTTCCATTGCAAGAATATATTTATCTTCGTCAAGCTCAGGCACAGTCGTATCAATAGTTGTACCGCTTACCTGCTGTTTGGGAACAAAAATATAATACTTTGACTCTTCAACAGACCAGTAAATATATACAATTGCCTCATATGCTCCATCGTCCGAGATAAAAGTTCTGAAAAAAGTTATCACCTGTTCCAAAAGCTTATTAGGGATTTTAGGTAAAGCCGGAACGAACCCGGCTTTTACCTTATCAAAAACTGATACATAATCAGCAGGGGCAATAAATGCCCCGATTTTATTTTTACGAATCTCATATACTCTGCCGTCACTTGATGGAACGAACGAGATAACTTTATTACTCTTGATTGCCTCTGTTACTGATGTACACATACCTTTATACGCAGATGCTACACCTTTCTTTTTCGCTGTAACAGTAGGTGTTACCTTACATTCAATTTCACCTTTAGCTTTTTTAAGCGAATCCAAAAATGCTTTTGAATTTTCAATTTCCTTCTTCATGCTTGCTATAGTTGTTTTCTTTGGATTGGCTATATTCTTTGTGATTGTTCCGTAAACCATTTTCCATGAAACACTACCGCTATCATCCAGTTCCGGGAAATCTTCCGCTTTTTCTTCACGAAGCTGGTCAAATGTCTTTGAAGTATCCACTATTTCTTCCTTTGCGTTCGCATAGGAGAATATAGGTAGTTTATCTGTAAGACCGTTCTTTATGCTTTCTGCCTGTTTGGTTTCCGCTTGTGCGACTACCTGTTCAAACAAGTCCGCTTCAGTATCAGGCATCTTTACAGACTCTTCTTTTACTTCAATTGTTTGCTGCTCTTTTACTTCTGTTCCCTCATGTTCTTTTACCTCCGCAACATCATCTTTTTTTGCAGACTCTGAAACTTCTTCCTGTTTCTGTTCTGCATTTTCCGCAGGTGTTTCTGCTGTAATCGTTTCAGGCTGATCATCTGCCTCTTTCTTCTCATCACCGAACACAGTTGACATATCAACACCATCGTCCAGTGGAGTAAAACCGGCAAAGTCCTTTTCCAAATCACTACCTAAATCCAAGCTACCGAAATCACCAAATAAATCCTTTTCATTTTCAAACATAATCTTTTCCTCCTTAAAATTTTAATTTTTGCTACCTTTGTGTTTTTGTTCTTAGTCTCAGTTACTGTTTCATATATACCTCCTATGCCGCTCTGCATTGTACAAAGCGCTGAGTAGGTGTATATGATAAAAGCCTGTAATTTCTACGGCTGAGTTTTCTGCATACATCATCACTTATATTCACATTCTCATCAGCGATAACATCACCTGCTGTCAAACCGTCTTTAAACGATATAGTGTAATCAAGACTTATAACTCTGACATTTCTGTTTTGCTCTTTTTGTTTAACGAAATATCTGTCAAGCTCGTTTTGCATATGCTCTTTTGCAATGGTTTCAAGGCACAAATTCTTTTGGTCCTCGCTTTCATCATACAGCTTCATAGCATACAGATACCCAAACACAACGACATCATAAAATTCATCAAACGGAAGTTTTTTATCTTCTAAAAAACTCATTAAAACCTCATGATTGTCTGCCGCTAAACCTCTTTGTCTTTCTGTTAATTTGAACTCCTTCATTTTGTGTTCTCCTCCTTTTACTTTTTTGCAAACAAAAAACATACGACAGCACTCCGGCTTAGCTCGTATGTTTCGTTTACCCAGGCAGATAAAAATCGAATCCGTACCGCCTATCAGATACTCCTTTTGGCACTTTTCAGCTTGTTGTCCTCGTTTTGCGTCAGCAAAACTTCGTCCTCCGCACTTAAAATTACTCAAAATTAGTTATCTGATAGGTGTAAAACAGTTTTTGCACTTAATTTTTATCTAATACAAGGAAAGTGCCGATGAGAATACTTTCGTATTTTCAAGGTACTTGACGCCGTAGTAGTGAAAATTAAGTAATAAAAACCGGTTCGTGTTCGGTTTTCATCTGCCTCATTATTTTGTTTTCCGTAAAAATGATAAAATACGCTACAAGGCATACCAATCCCCAAGGATGGAATTTCTCGAACCGTCTTAACAACTTACCATTTTATCTGCTTACCATTTTTACAAGTTAATTTTAACATAAGATTTTTTTGCATACAATACATGGAGTTAAAATTTTATGTTGTTTTTTACAATTTGCACTTTTCTTTTTTATGTGATACACTCAAATTACAAAGGACGAGGAGGTGAAATCGGATGAACAGAAAAGTCACTAACAAGAAAACACACAAAACAGACACAAATCGAAAGGAGAAAAATACTATGAAGAAACTTATTACTTTAATTACAGCAATATTAATGACAACAACCATTACAGTAGGTGCTGCCGAAATACCTCAGTATTCAGTACCGATTATAGCCAATGATGAAAGCGTGCAAATCGTAGAAAACATTATGGGAGATATTTTATATGAAGTTCAAAACGGATTAGGATTTGGTCTTGCACAAGCACAGGCAAACACAAGAATACGCAAAGCTGTGCTTGACGGCAAAACAAAAGGATACAGCTTTACTGTCCTTTCTGTTACTGCCGCAAATGTAATGCGTCAAGCGAGGGATATGTATTTAAGACCTGAAGTCTATGCTGAAAAAGAAGCTGAATTAAGAATACTGCTCTCTGATTTAATTACTGATGTCGCAAACGGAACAAAGGATTATCCTACAGCAAAAAGAGAGGCTTACATACGAATCTATCAATCTGTAAATACTGCATTCAATCCCGATGAGCAGTTTAAGTTAGATGTATGCTATCAGGATATACCGCCTGTAGCAGATGCAATGTTCACCATTGCAAGAAAAATTTTAACAGAAGCAATTAAATAACAGATAATCTCATACTAAAGGGCATCTTAACCGATGTCCTTTAGTTTTTAACAGAAAAATTTAAACTATTACCTTTTCGTAAAAGGCATATTGTTGTATAAAGTGCTCATAATATGTATGTACATAACATATGTGTTGACAAATTTTATAAAGGGTGGTATAATTAATGTGTGAAAATGTATCAAATAGGAGGAAATGTAAAATGTCTGTACTTGCTACACCAAAAAAGAATTCATATATCGTAAAAAAGGCAGATGCCCCTAAAATTATTAACAGCAAAAATAGTGCAAGCGATGCATCCACAATTAAAGAACGTGCTATGAAATTTGCAATAAATAATCTAAAGAAAACTTTTTAATATACAAGGAATTCTGCTATGAAAACATACGGCGAACAAATACCGATAGAGATGCAAATTCTATCACAAGAAAACAAAAAGCTTGTTAGAAATTTCTTTTGTGGTAATAGTTCCATTGATGATTATTACAGAAAAAGAGCTGCAAAAGATAATTCCACTGTAACATATCTGTTTATAAATGCTAATGACCAATCAATCATTGCCTGTGTAACAATTGCTTGTTCTGCTATCTTCACAGACACTGATGAAGAAGATGTTTTTTCTACTATTCTTTCTGCTATGGAAATAAAATATTTTGCTGTAGATGAATCGTATAAACATATACCTTATGTAAAAGGAAGTAGTCTTACACTTAGTCACTATATATTTAGTTATATGTTAGAGTATATGCGTGAAATGTCGCATGATAGAATAGGTGCTTCAAAAATCGTTCTCTATTCCGTTCCACAGGCAATCAACTTTTATAAAAGATGTAAATTCAAGGAATTTGGCGATACGATGTACGGCGATGAAGGGTATTATGTAGAGGGATGTATGCCTATGTATTATGACTTGAATTAATAGTCTTAATTTATATATGCGGTACAATCATAATGAGTAAGCAGATATACGTTCTAAAACCATTGACTATAAGTTTGGTACGGAATATGAAAGTGGAGGAGCAGGCTGTATTACAACAGTAGATGATTACATAAAGTTTTTGGAAGGGCTACGCACAGGAAAGCTACTTAAAGCAGAAACAATCGCATTGATGACAACGAATCATATAACGGAAGAACAAAGGAAAAACTATGGGGTGGAAGGTTACGGTTATGGTCTTGGAGTTCGTTGCCCTATGGGAAATGATGATATTACTGACTTTGGTTGGGGTGGTGCGGCAGGAGCATACCTTATTATTGATCAAAAAAATGAAATTACTACCTTTTATGCACAGCATGTGTTTAATTCTCCTGTGCAGGATTTAAGAAGGCAGTTAACCCCTGTAATAATGGAGGTTATAAATGAAAGCAATAATATTTGACATACAAAGGAATTCATATGTTGACGGTCCAGGAATGCGGACAACGGTGTTTTTTTTAGGATGAAACTTTATTTATATGATGACCGAATTAAGAAAGGAGTTGAATGCCGAAAACTTCTCGTTATTATTGGTGAAATTTCTGAGAATATTGATGCTTCGTGGAATATAAAATATGCAGAGGAAATGAATGAATTATTGTTGGAAATATCACAGGAATTTCCGTATTACAGTCTTACACCTGCCAAGGATTTGGAGCTTAAGGATGATGGTATACATTTCAGTTTAAAATCCTATCGTACTTTGGGTGTAAGATACTTTGAAAAATATTTAGAGGTATTAAGATGATTAAAATTCATGATAAAAGATGCATTATAGGTGAGGGACCAATCTGGAACGAAAAAGATCAAAAGTTATATTTTACCAATGGATTTGGTAACGAAATATGCATTTATGATATTAATTCTGATGAGTTGGAGGTTCGTGATTTTGGATGTGCGGCATTTGGCTTTTCAAAAAATAATGAATTGATAGTTTCGACAGAAAATGGTGTTTTTATTTTAAACGATGATAATACAACCTCGTCTATATATGACATAAATAAATATAATCTCAAATATTGTAACGATATGAAAACCGGTCCTGATGGCAGAATTTATGTGGGAACACAAAGCGGGAAACGAAAAGGTGTTTCGGATAAGATAGACGGAAAATTATATTCTATTGATAAATCTGGAAATGTCCGGGTTTTGCTTGATAATTTATTGCTTTCAAACGGACTTGAATGGTCTATGAATGAAAAAAGATTTTATCATACTGATAGTGAAACAGGAATTATCAAAGAATACAACTTTGATAAAGAAAATGGTGAAATCGCTTTTACAGGCAGAGAGATAAGGGTAGACGGAGTTGACGGTTTTACAATAGACCAAAATGATTTTCTCTATATTGCTTGTTGGGGACAAGGTCATATTGCGGTGGTAGATACTGCCGATATGCAGATAAAGGAGTATATAAATCTTGCGGCAAAAATTCCGGCAAGTTGTGGATTTGCGGGCAATGATATGGATATACTTGTCATTACAACTGCAAGTTATGGCGCAGATATAACAAAAGATGTAAATGCAGGGTTTACTTTTGTGAAAAAAATGATAGTCCGAGGGAGAAAGCCATATTTATTTGGCTGATAAAACTATGAATTTATTTAAAACAAAAATATTTAAAAATATGATATTGCCGATTGTCCCAATGATTTTGTGGGGTTCTCTCTTTCCACTGGTAAAGATTGGATATAATGTCTTTAATATTAACCCGACATCGGTACCAGATATTTTAATGTTTGCAGCACTTCGTTTTACCCTGTGCGGAGCCTTGCTGTGTGTATGGAGTGGTTTGAAAAAAGCGGAGTTTGAAAAACCGATTGGAAAGAATGTATTTTACATACTTTTAATGGGATTTTTTGCAATAGTTTTGCACTATGCATTCACATATATTGCTCTTGCATATACCGACAGTTCCAAGACGGCACTTTTAAAACAGCTTGGAGTATTGTTATATGTTTGCTTTGCTTTTTTGTTTATAAAGGATGAAAAGTTCAGCATTTATAAGATAATTGGTGCAATAGTTGGCTTTACGGGAATTATAGCAATAAATACAGGAGGTGGAAAAATTAGTTTTTCTTTTGGAGCTATTTTGATTACACTTGCATCTGTTTGCACAGTAATATCTTCAATACTTACCCGAATTACAGCACAGAAAAACTCTCCTTTCTGGGTAACTGGAATATCTCAGTTGGGCGGTGGATTGATACTGCTTATAGCTGCACTAATTATGGGAGCGAGACTTCCTGTGCTTACGGTTAAATCCACATTGGTATTTGCATATATTTGTGCCGCATCAATTGGTGGATATACATTATGGGCGTATCTTATGCGAACAATCGATTTGTCTAATTTATTTATCATTAAATTTGCGGAGCCTTTGTTTGCCTGTGTCTTTGGTGCAGTTTTACTGGGTGAGGATATTTTCAAGATTCAATATTTGTTGGCTTTTATATTGATTTCAGCAGGAATTATATTAGGAAATCGTGGGGGAAGAAATAAAGGCTAAAGTTATTGAAATTAAGCGTTTTGCGGTACATGACGGAGATGGAATAAGAACAACAGTATTTTTAAAAGGATGTCCCCTGAAATGTGTTTGGTGTCATAATCCTGAAAGCATTTCTTTTGATACACAGCTTGCGTATTATGAAAATAAATATGTTTCCTGTGGTTTTGTGCAAAAGGATGCTATTGACAAGGTTTTACCCAATACCGATATATTTTTGTATGACCTCAAAGCATATGATGAAGATGTTCACTTAAAATGTACAGGTCAGTCAAATAAGCTGATACTTGAAAATTTGAAATATATTGATGGATGCGGAAAAAGTATAGAAGTCCGTATCCCATATGTATCAGGTTATAATGATAATCAGATAAAAAGATAGGTAAATTTCTTTCTGACTTTAAAAATATAGTCAAGGTTAGAGTTCTGCCGTATCATAACTATGCAGGCTCGAAATATAAATCACTCAATATGAATAATACTCTTCCTCAATCGTTGCCGAAAGATGAGGAGATTTAATTGGCAAAAGAAATACTTAAAGTATATGGAGTTAATATATGAGAGGCTACAAGAAAAAAATTATTCATACATTAAAATGCTTTATCTTGCAATGATGGACATTACGAAAAAATGGATAGGCAAACGTCGTGAATGGGGACATACCCCTAAATTTTGTGTAAAGACTTTACACAAAATTTGGGATAGTCTCCTACTCGGGGATGTCCCTGATTTTGTGTAAACTCCAAAATGATAATATAATCTAAGTTTTTTTGAGGGGTAAAATCCACATTTCAGGATTTTATCCCTCAGCTACAATATAACATAAAAATGCGAGCATGTCAAGGGCGCCCTCCA
>JAZSPM010000094.1:0-20011 GCA_045537455.1 Candidatus Ornithomonoglobus sp.
AGACCGCCCTTGACATGGCGTAAAATTCGTGCTATATTATAGCTAAGGCAGAAAAGCCAAAATGTGGCTGTTCCTGCCCTAAAAATCGAATATTTTATCATAGAAAAATTGAATTTACAGAAAAAATCTCACACACCCGAAATGTGGATTTTACCCCTCAAAAAAACTTAGATTATATTATCATTTTGGAGTTTACACAAAATCAGGGACATCCCCGCCAGCATTGCATAACAAGCTATAATTTCTTTTTTATCCCATTTTCTTTTTATACGAGTTGTGCCGTTCTTATTTATTAATGTTTTCAAAATTCGTCTCTCCTAATCTTCTCGTTCCATTCTGCATCAATATAAATTGAGTAATCTCTTTCAGGGTGTGTATCCTGATATTTCTTAATACCGTCATTCTGAAGCTGTGTTCTTTCTGCAAGGTATGGTGCAGGCTCTTTTCCATTTGTCCAGATCTCGTTTATAATTATATCGTTAAGTCCTGTTGAACCCTTTGTATCTGAAGGCATTGCACTACCAATTACTGTACTGATGTCTGCCATCTGTGCGAATTCAGCCCAGCCCTTTAGTCCTTCATTTGGCTCTACACCTTCTGCTATATCCCAGATACATGGAATTTCAAGTCCTCTCTTATAAAGCTCTGCTATGCTTTCGTCGCTGTAAAGGAACTTGATGATATTTGCAGCATTTTCTGCACCAATTTTTTCAACACCGGTCTTACTTGCTATGATTGATGAACCAACAACTGCAGGCTGATTGTAGCAGTTTTCAGGATCAACAACAGGAAGAGGAGCTACGCCCCAATCCATTTCTGCAGGGAATTGAGTATTGAATACGCCAACGTCGAATGAATATGAAATCTTCATACCGATGTTACCTAAAGCAAATCTTGCACGTGCAGGGTCGTTATCAAGACCTTCAGCACCAGGATAATAGCTTCCGTCCTCTTTTATGCCCTGAACAAGCTTTAATAATGGCTCGTAAACGCTGTAATCATATTTTCCTGTTACAGGGTCATAGCCTCTGATTTTACCTGAGCTTGGCATTGTCATTGTTGCTATATCACTTTCAATCCATGATGTCCACTTTACAGGATATACAATACCGTACTGCTGCTTTGACTCATCTGTAAGAAGCTTTGCATATTCTCTTACCTCGTCAAGAGTTCTTGGTGGCTTTACTTCGCCCTTTTCATCAACAAGACCTGATGCCTTGAACATATCCTTGTTATAGATAAGACCTCTTGTTGTCATACCAAATGGAAGAGTATAAATCTTATCGCCTATCTTATGTACCTTTTCCTGCATATATGGCTTATACTTCTCAAGCATTTCCTCCATGCCCGGCATATCGCTCATAGGATATGCAACGCCTGTTTCATCTGATTCCTCACAGCTACCTGCAAAATAGAATTCCGGAAGCTGATTTGACTGCATTGCAATCTCTATCGCCTGCTGGAAGGCTGCGTCTGTTTTTGTTTCAAGAACAAGCTTAACGCCTGATTTCTTTGATTCCGTACGGTTATACTCATCAACCTTTTCTTCCCAGTATGTCTTTGAATGACCTACGTTCATCCAAATCTTAGCCTCTTTAGTTTCCTGTGTTCCTCCGCTGCAGCCTGCAAATGTGCCTGCCAATACTGCACATACGCTTACTGCTGAAGCAATTCTTTTAAATGTGTTCATAAAAAAACCTCCTAAAATTTATTTATTTTGTACAAATATTGTATCATACCAAAATACAAGATTCAATATCAAGTTTTGTCAACACGATGTTGCGGATTTGTCAACAATGCCTTACCTATGCGATTTGTAAAGGGTGGCTCTTGAAAAAATTTCTAAAAAAAATCACTCATTTTTATGAGTGATTTTAAAATAAATGTATAAATATTAACTTTTCAGGATTTTTTATCCAAGTTTGCAAGCAGCTCCATAACTCCGAGCATATTCAAATCGTCTATTAAGGAACTCATTCTTGTGTAGTGCATCTTCTTTAAAATTCTGCTTATATATGTTCTTACCGTTACCTCTTCAATATTAATTTTCTTTGCAATTTCTTCATAGCTGCAACCGTGGCAAGCGGCTTTTAAAACCTCAACCTCTCTTGATGAAAGTGTTATTATTTTATTTACTATATACAGCAATGACTTCTGACGTTCCTCAATAACCTCAATCTGATTAATAATTCTTTTTCCTATATCTGCACTAAGCTCCGTGCTTCCACTATATACCTTTTCTATGCTTTTTATAATTTCACTCGGCGGCTGACTCTTTAAAATATAATCTCTTGCACCAAGCTGTATTGCTTTAAATATTTTATCGTTATCATCATGAATTGAAATCATTATAATTTCACTTTTGGGAGAAATTTCAAAAATCTGAGGAATAAGCATAATTCCCGATTCGGAATTTTCAAGCTGAACATCAAGCAAGATTACATCAGGCTTTAGCTTTTCTACCTTGTCCAGTACATCCTTTTCATCATGTGCTTCGCCCACGCACTCGCACGATTCTGTACTGTTGAGCAAATCCTTGAAGAACATACTCATATAAAACATATCATCGCATACTAAAACTCTAATTTTACTCGTCATCTTTTATATCCTCTTTCTTTTTATAATCACAATTAAAAATCAACTGAATGTTGGTATATTCATCTTTTTTACTGTTAATGCTTATTTTTCCGTTATGAGCGCTTACAACCTTTTTAACGTAAGGCAGACCAAGTCCGTAGTTGTACACGCCTCGCTTTGTTGAATAAAACGCTTTAAAAACATTTCGTCTTTCATGCCTGTCTATTCCGCATCCGTTATCATATATCTCAATATAAATATATTTCCCTTCACGCCCTGCTGTTATAACTATTCTTTTTACGCTGTTTCTTGTAACTGCCTCACAGGCATTATCTATAAGACATACAAGTGCTTCCTTGATATGATATTCATCACCAACCATAAGCAACGGTTCATCTGATAATTCCAGCTTAATATCACCTTTATTTTTGCATCGGTTTACCACTGAATATATACATTCCTTAATATCCGTAACCCCGGCAATCTCCATGCTCTTATCGTTGGTTTTATATCTGTTCATTTTATAATTCAGCATACCAATTTGTTCATCGGCAATCATCTGAATCATATCAAGTCGTTTTTGCTCAGAGCCGAGAAATTTATATTCCTCATCCTGATAATTTGCATACATCCTTATAGAGCTGAACGCATTTTTGTATGTATGCATTATCATATAAACACTTTCATCTTTTTCGTGTATAAGATTATTAACCTCATTTTTGGTGATAAGCTTACCCATAGGAGCATATCTGAGAACAAGAAAAATTATAACCGCCATCATGCAAATACACGCAGCAAATACCATTACATCACTTTTTAAGGAAATTATCCTTTGAGGGAATTTCAAAAGGTCCATCCCGAAAAACATATAATTATATATTTTATTTATAAATACAATCGCAATAAGTGTTACATCAATAACTCCCCACAAGGAAGCACTGACAACAATATCCTTTTTGCGTTCATAAAGCTTTGTACGGCTGTACTGAAAAAACAAATCCACATACGGATAAATCATATAAAACAGCAAAACCAATATCCCACCAAAGGCAAAGGTCTCACCTACAAAGCTTATAAAATTCTGAGTATATCCGTTTGATATAAGGTGAATATAAAGCTTTTCTCCGACACCCGGAAGATTTGCCGCAAAAAAAATCAATATCGGTATTCCAAGTGCCGCCATATATTGTATTTTTCTCTTTTTGCAAACATAAATGAATATAAGCTCTGAAAGTATAAAGATTATAACTCCAAAAATTCCAATCATGTAAATTTTGTTTAAATTAAATCTCAAATTAGAAAGCAAAATATAAATATAGTATTCAGCATTTATTGTCGTTGAATACCCTGACATTTTCACCATATACTCCATAGATGAAAATATAACCATGATGATACCTATAACTTTAGCAATTATGGGATATATTATTTTCATATTACGACAGCAAATGCACAAAACCATAATTGCTGCCAGAAACACAATTACAGATAAAATCATATATTTAAACCTCTCTCTTTTTTAACATACTATTTATATAATAATTACAAAATTTGATTTTGTCAAGCATTTTTTTATTTATACAGTTATACTTTACCTACTTTACGGGTATTTTATTAACAAATAAAAGTCTCATTCTGACTGAAGGAGGTATGTTTTTTGATTACATTAAAAGGTAAATCCGTTTGCGGAGGAATTGCATTCGGAAAAATTTTTACATTTTCACGTAACAGCAGTACGGTAAAGCGTGAACATATAGATGATGCAGGCAAGGAAACAGAAAAATTCAGAGCAGCAAAGCTTTCCGCATTAAACGAGCTTGATGCTCTTTATGAAAAAGCACTTGATGAGGTCGGCGAAGAAAACGCAATGATTTTTCAGATACACCGCATGATGCTTGAGGATCTGGATTACATTGAGTCAATAGAAAATATAATCACTCAGCAGCTTTTAAATGCCGAAACTGCTGTTGCACAGACCTGTGATAACTTTGTTAAAATGTTTGAATCAATGGATGACAGCTATATGCAGGGCAGAAGTGCCGATGTAAAGGACGTCAGCGAACGAATAATACGAATTTTATCGGGTGACGGAGGCAGTGTGTCAATAAACGAGCCTGTCATAATAGCCGCCGATGACCTTGCTCCAAGCGAAACAGTTCAGCTTGACAAAAGTAAAATACTTGCATTCGTTACCGAAGGAGGCTCACCAAGCTCCCATACTTCAATCCTCGCAAGAATGATGAATATTCCTGCCATAATCGGAGTTAAAGGGCTTATGAACAGTGATTATAACGGTAAAGATGCTGTTCTTGACGGCTTCAGCGGTATTATTTATATAGAACCCGACGAAGCAACTGTTCAGAAAATGCAAAAATCTCTTGAAGAAGAAAAGCAAAGACGCTTATTTTTAAAACAACTAAGAGGCAAGGAAAGCATCACAAAGGACGGGCAGAAAATAGAGCTTTGTGCAAACATCGGAAACGTACTTGATACAGGGCTTGCACTGTCCAACGATGCAGACGGAATAGGTCTTTTCAGAAGTGAATTTTTATATCTTAAATCCAACGATTATCCGTCTGAGGATGTTCAGTTCGGAGCATACAAGGATGTACTTTCAAAAATGATAAACAAGCGTGTTGTTATCCGTACACTTGATATAGGTGCTGACAAACAGGTAGATTATTTTAATATGCCCAAGGAAGAAAACCCTGCATTGGGCATCCGTGCAATCCGAATATGCCTTAAACGAAAGGATATTTTTAAAACTCAGCTAAGAGCCTTATACCGTGCCTCGGTTTTCGGCAAGCTTGCAATTATGTTCCCGATGATAACATCGGAATGGGAAATTTTAAAGATACTTGAAATCATAAACGAAGTAAAATCGGAGCTTGAAGTGGAAGGAATTTTATACTCAAAAAATATTGAGCTTGGCTGTATGATTGAAACACCTGCCGCTGCAATAATAAGTGATATTCTTGCAAAGCATCTTGATTTTTTCTCAATAGGAACTAACGATTTAACACAATACACCCTTGCCGCCGACCGTCAGAATCCGGCTATAGGTGATTTTTGCGATACACACCACTTAGCAATTTTAAGACTTATAAAAACAGTATGCGAAAACGCACACAAAAACGGCTTGTGGGTAGGAATTTGCGGTGAGCTTGGGGCGGATTTAGAGCTTACTGAAACTTTTTTAGCATTAGGCATTGATGAGTTATCTGTCATTCCAAGTGCTGTTTTACCGCTAAGACAAAGAGTTCTTGAAACAGATGTAAGTGAAATAAAAGATAATATTATAAAAAATATATAAGATAAACCAAGGCAGGGAAAAATTCCTGCCTTGGTTTGTTATACAAGTCTCGGATTGTAACGCTTTAAAAGATAGTTCACCTGCAAGATATATCCTATAAACTGAGGCATTGCCATAAGCTGACCAAAGAACGGCTTTGAATAATCAAACTCACCCTTTATTATATTTTCAAGCTTTGTTTTATCACAAAGTGCAAGGATCGGTGAGCTTTCGTCTGATATTATATCTGCAAGGATTTTTTTGACAGCCGCTTCATAATACGGGTTGTGAGTTTTCGGATATGGACTTTTTCTTCTTGTTCGCACATCCTCAGGAAGTATCCCCTTTGCGGCTTCACGCAATATATTTTTTGAAATATTGTTTCTGTTTTTCATCTCCCACGGAATGTTCCATACATATTCAACAAGTCTGTGGTCACAGAACGGAACTCTTACCTCCAAGCCTGACGCCATCGACATTCTGTCTTTTCTGTCAAGCAGATTTGTCATAAACCAGTTTATGTTAAGATACGATATTTCACGTCTGCGTTTTTCTTCTTCACTGTCTCCCGAAAATACAGGCACCTCTGCAAGCGACTCCTCATAACGTGCAGTTGAATATTCGTCTAAATTAAGAGTTTCTCTTACAGACGGCTTTAATATTTCATTCCTTACACTCAAGTCATAACACCACGGGAACCCGTGAGTTTTAAATGCTTTTTCTTCTCTGAACCACGGATAACCGCCAAAAATTTCATCACTACACTCACCCGACAAGGTAACTGTATGGTTCTTTTTTACCTCTCTGCAAAAATACACAAGAGATGCATCAACATCTGCCATACCCGGTAAATCCTTTACATACAGTGCTTCCTCAAGCAAATCCGTCAGGGCACTGTTGGGGCATACAAGATAGTGATGGTCAAAATTAAATTCCTCTACCATTCTCGGAACCCATTTTGTATCAGAATCAGGCTGAAAATGCGAAGATTTAAAATATTTGTCATTATCCTCATAATCAAACGAATACGTTGAAAACCGATTTGGTTTGTTTTCCAGTCCGCCTATAGCCGCAATTATACTTGAATCCAAGCCTCCTGATAAAAACGAAGCTATCGGCACATCCGATACAAGCTGTCTCTTTACACTGTCATAAACAAGCTCACGAACTTTATTTATCGTTTTTTCATAATCATCCTCATGTTCATGGCTTTCAAGCCTCCAATAAGTCTTTATTGATGTTTCCTTGCGTGTTACCGTCATATATCTTCCCGGACGAAGCTCATGTATTCCTTTATATACTCCGCACCCTTGCGTTCTTGCAGGGCTCATTCCGAACAGCTCGCAAAGTCCTGTACGGTCAAGCATAGGAGTTATTTCAGGATATTCAAATAATGCCTTTATTTCCGAAGCAAAAACAAGCGTATCATTTTTCAGTGTATAAAACAGTGGCTTTACTCCGAATCTGTCACGGCACATAAATACACGCTGACGCATCGAATCCCATATCGCAAATGCATATATTCCGTTTAAAAGCTCCGCACATTTTTCTCCACAGTGGATATATGTATACAGTAGAACCTCCGTATCTGAGCTTGTTGTAAACTCATATCCGAAGCTCTCTAATCTTTCACGAAGCTCTTTCGTATTATACAGCTCTCCGTTATATACTATAGTAAATTCATGACCGCATACGGTACGCTTCATCGGTTGCGAACCACGTTCCACATCAATTACCGCAAGACGTCTGTGTGCAAACGCCGCATGCTCGCCTACCCAGAACCCCTCTGCATCAGGGCCTCGGCTTATCAGTGTATCGTTCAT
The DNA here is from genome assembly GCA_045537455.1 of Candidatus Ornithomonoglobus sp. GTDB lineage: Bacteria > Bacillota > Clostridia > UBA1381 > UBA1381 > Ornithomonoglobus_A. The sequence continues at coordinate 7,693 of JAZSPM010000094.1, forward strand.
TCTTTTTAACAGCGGAAGATGGTATTCTTCTCCGCCTATAAAATTATCTTTATAATTTATGTATCCGCAAATTCCACACATAGTTATGTCCTCCTTCTTTAATACTATTATATATTAGAATATGGAAAATACAGTAAAAATGTGCTGTTTGAATATTGACAAAACTTTTTTAAAAGGGTATAATATATTGGATAAGGAGATGCCGATTATGATAGTAGATTTTCACACACATATATTCCCTGATAAAATTGCCGAACGCACCATTGAGGTATTGGAACAAAACATAATAAAACTTCAGGGCAAGAAATACGCAGCAGTAATTGCGGCTACACTTGATGCTCTAAAAATATCCATGAAAGAAAGTGGCGTTACACACAGCCTTGTACTGCCTATTGCAACAGCACCGAAGCAAACTCCGACTATAAACAGATTTGCTGCCGAAATAAATGGTAAGGATAATATTTATTCATTCGGTTCGCTTCACCCTTCACAAGAGGATTATGAAGAAGTTCTTGAAGGAATAAAGGAATCAGGCTTACTCGGAATAAAGCTTCACCCTGAATATCAGCAATTCTACGTTGATTCACCCGAATCAATCAGAATCCTTCAAAAATGCGAGGAGCTTGGATTATACACTGTTTTTCATGCAGGAAACGACGTAGGTGTTGAACCTCCCGTTCACTGTGCCCCCGAAAGACTTGCACGTGTACTTGACTATGTAAAAGGTGACAAAATAATTGCGGCACATCTTGGCGGTTGGCGTGACTGGGATGAGGTTAAAAAGCACCTTGCAGGCACACCGATTTTATTTGATACGGCTTTTATATCACCGTATATAGACCGTAGTCTGCTGTTAAGAATTATAGAAAAACACGGCAGTGAAAAAATCCTGTTTGCAACGGATTCTCCGTGGCAGGGACAAGCTGAGGCTGTCAGATATTTTTCTGAGCTTGGGCTTGAACAGAATGTGCTTGATAATATTTTTTATAAAAATGCACAAAAAATATTGAATTTATGTTAAAGCTATTGAGTTGTACACAGATTTAGTGTATAATATAGATATACCTTATTCGGAAAGGATAAATTTAATGTTTAATAATGACATCAGTATTGACCTCGGCACAGCCACTATGCAGGTCTATATTAAAAACAAGGGAATTGTACTTAGTGAGCCTACGGTTATTGCAGTTAACACAATAACCAACGAAGTATGTGCCGCAGGTAATTCCGCACTTGAAATGCTCGGCAGAACGCCGCCTCATATTCAGGCAGTACGTCCTCTGCATGACGGAGTTATTTCAAGTTTTACTCTCACAAATGAGATGATAAAAATATTTTTAAAAAGAGTTATGTCAAGAGTCGGAGGGCATCCACGTATTATGATGTGCGTTCCGAGCGGTGTTACCGATGTTGAGCAAAGAGCCGTAATCGAAGCAGCACGAGAGGTCGGGGCAAAGGACGTATACATCATAGAAGAACCTGTTGCCGCAGCACTCGGAGCAGGCTTTGATATTTCACGTCCCAAGGGTACGCTTATTGTTGATATCGGCGGAGGAACCACAGATATTGCCGTTTTATCACTTGGCGGAATTGTGGCAAGCCGTTCTTTAAAAATTGCAGGCGATGAATTTAACGAAGCAATAGAACGTCACATAAAACGAGAAAATAATCTGTATATCGGTCCTCGTACAGCAGAAAGAATAAAACGTGAAATAGGAACGGTCGTAAAGCCCGATAAAGAGCTATTGTGCGAAGCAAAGGGCTTATGTGTTGTTACAGGCTTACCAAGAGGAATTACTGTTTCCTCAAATGATATATATCATATTTTTGACGATTTGGTATATAACATTACAGAACGAATAAAAGAAGTCCTTGACTCAACACCTCCTGATTTACACAGTGATATTATAGATGACGGTATCATTCTTACAGGCGGCGGAGCTTTAATCAATGGACTTGACGAAAAAATATCGGAAGCTACAGGTGTTAAATGTGTCCGTGCTGATGATATAATAAACTGTGTTGTAAAGGGTGCGGCTTTTGCACTAAAGAGCATTGACACTGTTACAGATACAACGCATATATTCCACAAAAAAGCATATATAAGAGATTAAAAGGAGCAATAAACTATGTTAGATATAAATGAAATTCAGAATATTTTACCGCACAGATACCCATTTTTACTTGTAGATAAAATCGTAGAAATGGAAGAAGGTAAATCAATTAAGGGAATCAAAAATGTCACAATGAACGAGCAGTTCTTTCAGGGACATTTTCCGGGCAAGCCTATAATGCCCGGTGTGCTTATTACAGAAGCTCTTGCACAGGTAGGTGCGGTTTTGCTTTTGAGCATGGACGAAAACAAAGGAAAAATAGGAGTATTCACAGGAATAAATAATTTTAAATTCAGACGTCAGGTTATCCCCGGAGATGTGCTTGAATTAAACGCTGAGATTATCATGTACCGTCACGGCATGGGTAAGGCTAATGTTAAAGCCACTGTTGAAGGACAGGTTGCCGCAATGGGCGAAATCAGCTTTGCTGTTATTGACAAATGATGCTGTCAGATAACGAGCAGTTGGACGATTTACAGCTTAACAATCTTTTTCTCATTCAGAAAAAGGACGGATTTCGTTTTGGAGTTGATGCTGTACTTCTTTCTGATTTTGCAAAAAACACAGCTTCAAAACGAACGCTTGATTTATGTACAGGCACAGGTGTTATTCCAATATTAATGAGTGCAAAAACAAAAACTCCTGAATTTTGTGCTTTGGAAATACAGCACGATATTGCCGATATGGCAAAGCGAAGCGTGGAATACAACAAGCTGTCCGAGCGAATAAAGGTAACAGAAGGCGATTTAAAGGATGCAGTCAGTATTTACGGTAAAGCTTCCTTTGATAAAATAACCTGTAATCCACCATATATGAAAAACAATTCTGCTGTCAGAAACGATGCAGATACGCTTGCAGTATCACGTCATGAGGTTTTATGCACTCTTGAGGATGTAATTAAAGTATCATCTGAGCTATTAAAACCCAAAGGCAGACTGTATATGGTTCACCGTCCGTCAAGACTTGCTGATATTATGTGTCTTATGCGAAAATATAAAATTGAGCCGAAGCTCCTACGGCTTGTAGCATCACGTCCAGGTAAAGAACCTAATTTATTGCTTATTGAAGGTATGTATCAGGGCGGTGAAGAATTAAAGCTGTTAAATCAGCTCTACATATTTGATGAAAACGGAAACTATTCTGACGAAATAAATAAAATTTACGGTAGGTGTTAATATGTCGGGAACTTTATATTTATGTGCTACTCCAATAGGTAATCTCGGAGACGTAAGTGCAAGATGTATTGAAATTTTTAATACGGTTGATATGATTGCCGCCGAGGATACAAGAAGAACATTACAGCTTTTAAATCATTTCGGCATATCAAAGCCTTTAACAAGCTATCATGAGCATAACAAACGCGAAAAAGGTGAATATATTATCCGTCTTTTGCAGGAGGGTAAAAATGTTGCACAGGTAAGCGATGCAGGAACACCGGCAATATCGGACCCGGGCGAGGATTTGGTTAAGCTATGTATAGAAAACGACATAACAGTTACTTCCGTTCCCGGTCCTGTTGCAGGAATAAATGCTTTAATATTATCAGGCTTATCCACCTCCCGATATGCATTTGAAGGCTTTTTATCAGTAAATAAGCGTCACAGAGCAGAGCATCTTGAAAGCATAAAAAATGACACAAGAACTCTTATATTTTATGAAGCTCCGCATAAGCTAAAAAATACACTTGCAGATATGCAGAAATATTTTGGAAGTGACCGTAAAATTGCGATTGCACGTGAGCTTACCAAGCTTCATGAAGAAATCCTGAGATTTACTGTAGGCGAAGCTATTGAATATTACAATGAGGTTAATCCGAGGGGCGAATATGTTCTTGTTGTAGAAGGTGCATCAAAGGCAGAAGAACCAGAATTATGGTGGCAGACCTTGAGCATAATTGAACACGTTGACAAATATATTAACGACGGTGACAGTTCAAAGGATGCAATAAAAAAAGTCGCTACAGACAGAGGACTTCCAAAAAGAGAAGTGTATAATGAATATCATAAAGAGTAATCACAGAAAGGGGTATACAATGAAAAAGAAAAATATATTTTTGCTGACTTCCATAGCTGCAGCAGGTGTATACAGTGTTGCCACAGGCAAAGGAATATTTAACAAACCGAGATTTAAGGAACAGCACGAAGTTATATCCCGATATGTTGATTCGCACTATCCCGGTGCAACATACGCTCCGATTTCAGCAACTGCAAACGGATATATGACCGTCATACGTCGAATAGGCAAAAGTAATATCATGCTGTATGCACACAAGTCCGCTGACGGAGTTTATGTTTTTACAGAATCAGAAATAAAAAATCAGTAACCAAAATCCTCTTTTTTGCATAGTATACATTACACTATTCAAAAAGGAGGTTTTTTATTATGAATTTATTCGGTGGATGCAATAACAATGATAACTGGTGGGTATGGCTTTTAATTATAATTGCCATCGTTGTATTCTGCGGCAACGGCAATAACGGCATCGGCAATGGTAACAACGATTGCTGCTGTGACCCTTGCGAACCATGTAACCCTTGCTGCTAATGCAGTCAATCCCTTTATAGCAGATAAAGCCAACGGCACAGGAATTTTTCCTGTGCCGTTGTTTATTACTTTCGTCTCTTATTTAACTATTCCTCAGAACCCTGTTTATTAACCTGTTTTGCTCTTGCAATGGCAAGGTTATCTGATGGAATATCTTTATTTATATCATCACGGATTATTCTGTAAATAGCAGCCGCAACAGGGACTCCCAGAAGCATTCCGAATATTCCTAACAGTCCGCCGCCTATAGTTATAGCAGCAAGCACCCATATTGCCGGCAAACCGATTGATGAGCCTACCACCTTAGGATATATCAGATTACCTTCAAGCTGTTGTAAAACTAATATAAAAATCAGGAATATCAATGCTTTTACAGGAGATACCATCAAAATCATGAACGCTCCCACTCCTGCGCCTATATACGCACCTGCAACAGGTATCAAAGCCGTAAAAGCTACCAACGCACCAATCATCGGTGCATATGGAAGTCTTAAAATCCACATACCTAACGTACATAAAAGTCCGAGTATTACAGCTTCAGTACACTGTCCCACAATATAGCGGTGAAAGCAGTCATTTAATACCGAAAATACATATTTTATTTTAATATATATTTTCGTACTTAAATAATGATTTATAAGCCTGTCTGCCTGCGATTTAAGTGTATCCTTGGACATAAGAAGATATATTGCAAATATAATGCTCAGTAACGTTGTAACAATGCCTGAAAATACAGATGAAACAGTTCTTACCACAACATCCATAACATTTCCCATTCCTGATGTGAACGCTTCAATAATTCCGCCTATACGGGAATTCCAATCAATTCCTTTAAGAAAATCTATAATGTTTTCAGGAACAAACCGCCACTCATCTGCTACCTTTATAACGTAATTAATCGCATCGGGCAGTTCATCAAAAATCAGTCTTACGCACGAAACAAGCTGAGGTACAACAAGACTTACTACCAATACAATAATTGCTATTAATGTTAAAAATGCACCAATCATACAAATCGGTCTCTTTATTTTTAACAAGCCCCGCTTCTTGGTTTTTGCAAAAATACGTTTTTCATAAAAGCTCATAAGAATATTTAGCAGATATGCTATTATGCATCCAATTAAAAGAGGCATTGCCGCACTGAAAACTCCGGTGATAAGCTCTGCTGCATTTTTCCAGTAATTTATGCATAAATACAAAGCAAATATACTTACACCAATTTTAATGCAGTCCCTCCAAGTGAGTTTCATTTACTTCACCGCCTTTGATAAAAGCATTTCCCTAACCTTATTTATGTTTTCTTCTGTAACTCCTTCAAGCAAAAACGGAATATTCGGCTTATATTTTTCAGCAAGTGATATAAGAAGCTCAAAGTTCATACGTCCATCACCCGGAACAACACCTTTTATATGTCCGTCAACAACATCATAGTCCTTTACATGAATCGCCGCCATTCTATCGCCAAGCAATTCAAATGCTTCCTCAATTATTTTATCCTGATTCTGATAATTTGAATCATTCAGATAATTTATCGGGTCAAAGATTGTAAGAATATTCGGTGAATTCAAATCATCTATAATACGCTTCATTTTCTGAAGCGAATTAATAACAAAGCATGATACACCCTCTATTCCTATCATTACTCCGAGCTTTTCAGCATTATCCGTAAGATAGCGCATATTTTTAAGGAGCTTTTGATAAGCCTCTTCACTCTGATCCTTTTCAGCATCAGGCGCTTCACCAACAAAGCCTGTTTCCAAGCCCACCATTCCCGCATTCAAAAACCTTGCATATTTCAGATTTTCAACAAAATATGCAAGACTATCTTTTAAGCGTCCTTCGTTACAGTCAACAGGATTTATATAGCACCCCAGAACGCCTATACTCACATTATTTTTATCAAGCTCAGCTTTTATATATTTTGCAAATTCAGGTGAAAACATACCCGGCTTTATATCAGGCATTGACTTTGCAAGTGCAAGCTGTATACATTTAATATCATATTCTTTGCATTTTTCCGACAATGCAGTTATACTCGTTGTCGGAAAATCATGTGCTCTCATTCCTATATTCATTATTCTATCTCCGCCTTTGCAACTACATTTTTTTATTCTTTTTGCAGACAATTTAATTATGCTCAACAACTAATCTATTTTAAAATTCATTCACGTCTGTCGGCTGTGACTTTTCAGGCTCAGATGCCATATGCTTCATATCCGAAACTACAATATCAGGCTGTTCATAATTTTCAATATAGTCGAGCATCTTATCTATATCCGTAAACATTTCCATCAAATCAAGAGTTTCTTCCTGTGCAAAATTTTCATCAACAAGCTTTCTCATAAAAACACCAAGCTCATCATAATATCCGTTTATATTAAACAGTACAATAGCCTTTTTATGACGTGCAAGCTGTTTTAGTGTCAGTATCTCAAAAAACTCATCAAGCGTCCCTACTCCCCCAGGTGCAATTATGAATGCATCCGAGTAATCCTCAAGAAGCTTTTTTCTCTCTCTCATTGTATCAGTTTCAACAAGCTTTGTACAATGGTCATAAAGCACACCGTCAACATTAAAAAACGACGGAACTATACCTACAATATCACCATGTGCTCTGTCAACACCTCTTGCTGCAGCGCCCATACATCCGCCGGCTCCTGCACCGAAAATGAGAGTATGACCTCTTTGTGCCATTTTTTCTCCAAGCTTTTCTACAGCCTCTATATATTCTCTGTTTATCTCATTGCTTGACGCTCCGTATACACATAAATTCATAAAATTCACTCCTTTTTTTATTTGCATACTATTATAATATTCAATTATATCACGTTTAACCTGTGTTTGTCAAATTCCAAATTTCTGCACTTTTATTTATAAACTTTTTCATAATCGTTCACCTCATTTTTTATTATAACACGCTTATATTTTATAATAAAGTGAATTCCGTCCAAAAAAATTGTAAATTTGTACGGTTACATTTAACATTTCTCGCATATACAAACCAAATATCTGTCATCATTCAGACTTTGCAGAGTATACTTATAATTGTCATTATTAGATTTTAATCCTCCGCTTATCCCTTTTCCCGTAAGCTTAACACGAGCTTCATTTTTAACCCATACCTCAAAGAATGCCCTATTTTTATCCGGTGAATTATTTATATATTTTATATCTTTTTCAGAAAAAAATCTTTCAGATATTCCCTGTTTTACTTTTTTTATCTCCTGAATATCTACACCTACTTCACGCTCTGATATTACACACACCGCAAGCTCACCCGAATGCGAAAGGCTTATATATGCATTTTTATCGCACAGATAAGGCTTACCGTTTTCATCATATTTATAATTAATTGGAATTGATGTGTCAGGAAACCATGCTTTAACTGCCTTATTCAATGCAAGCTCTGCTGCCGCTGACAAAAGCTTTTGATTTTGATTTTTTATATTATTTATTTTTTGCTTTCTCTGCTCCGACAGCTCGCCATATATTTTCTCAAGCTCAATATCGGCTATATTCTGAATAAATACATCAGCCATTTATATCTCCTATTTCATACATAACCATAGCCAGAACAGCCTCTCCTGCTGTTTCTGTTCTTAAAATACGTCTGCCAAGAGTCACCGTTTCAAAGCCTGCTGATTTTATTTTATCCGTTTCGGAAACATCAAACCCACCCTCAGGGCCAATAATAAAGCCCACTGATTTTATATCAAATTTTGATGTAAGCACTTCTTTTAAACGTCTTTGTTCCTCACACTCATACGGTGCAAAGCATAAATCAAGCTCCGATGCCATTCTGATTGCCGTATCAAGATTCACAGGCATCATAATTTCAGGCACAACACCTCTACCCGACTGCTTTGCCGCTTCATTTGCAATCTTTTGCCAGCGTTCCTGCTTCTTTGCTTCTGCCTTGCTGTTTTCAAGCTTAACCACACATCTGTCAAGCATTACAGGAACAATTCTGCTTATACCAAGCTCTGTTGTTTTTTGAATAATATAGTCCATTTTGGCAGCCTTTGGAATACCCTGAAAAAGAGTTACATCAATATTAGGCTCTGTTTCGCATTTTTTCTTTTCAGTTATTGAGCATATAATTTCCTTTGGCACAATCTCATCTATAACTGCCTGATAATCATAACCCTGACCGTCACATACGGTTATTTCATCTCCGCATTTTAATCTTAGGACTTTAGTGATATGTGCCACATCCTCATTATTTATAATAATGTTATTTTCTGAAATATTTTCTCTTGCTGTAAAAAATTTAGGCATTTTAAATCCCTCCGAATATTCTTTCAAAATTTTTATGTGATATTTTTTCTATCTGCTCATCAGTATAATTAAGAGTAAGAAGTCTGTCAAACAGCTTATACATATCCTCACATCCTTTTATTCCTTCGGGCAAATTATTATCAACTCCGTCAAAATCTGAACCCATTCCGATGTTATCCTCACCGCCCAAGCTCATAAAATGCTCTATATGCTTTATAATATCGTCAATATCTGCTTTGCCGCTGTCATTCAAAAATAAATTATAAAAATTTATTCCAACACAGCCACCGCTTTTTATTATTGCTTTAAACTGCTCATCTGTAAGGTTTCTTGGATGATTGCAAACTGTTCTTGAATTTGAATGAGTTGCAATTATTGGCATTTTTGAAAGCTCCGCAACATCATAAAATGACCTGTCGTTAAGATGCGATACATCTATGAGCATATTTATTCTGTTCATCTCTTCAATGATCTGCTTACCAAATTCAGTAAACCCTCTGTTTTTATCACCTTCAAGCACACCTGATGCGATATGATTTGAATAATTCCACGTAAGTGCCGCAATACGAACACCAAGACGTTTTAAAATCCGCAACACTTTAAGGCTTGTTATCATTTCACCGCCCTCAATGCTTAGTATACCGTTTATATTCTGTGAATAAAACGTATCGGATAATTCTATAAACCGTTCCATTGCGGTATTTTTATATATAGTATCAATAAAGCAGGCAAAAATCTGAGTATAAGCTTTGTATTTTTCCATTCTTTTCTTGTCTATATTAAAGCTGTTTTTTTCTATTGAAGCATTATTATCATTAAGTAAGCATAATGTGTCACAGTGTGCATCAAAAATTTTATACTCCATCAGATTACCTCCTAAAATGCATTTTCTATATGATTTATTTGGGTTATAATTATACTGTTATTAAGAAGCTCATAATAAACCTCTATAACATCAAAACGCATATCTATGTCATCACGGCCTGTAAAGGAGAGTGCTGTTCTTTTTATCCGTTCCTGCTTATAAAAATCCACAAACTCCGCCGCCGTGCCGTATTCTGTACCTTTTCTTGTTTTAACCTCAGCAAAAACCACTGTTCCTTTTTCTGACCTTGCTATAATGTCAATTTCACCGTTACGTATTCTGTAATTGCGTTTTATAATTTCATAACCGTTCAGTTTAAGATATTCCACAGCTTTAGCTTCGCCGTAATCACCAATCTGTTTTTTCGTCATATTATTCACCCAATAGCTTTTTTAAAAATGTACGTCTGTGAATTTCACAAGGCCCGTATTTCAGAATAGCTTCATTATGTACGGCTGTTCCGTACCCCTTATGCTTTTCAAATCCGTACTGCGGATATTTTTCTGCCATTTCTGTAATAAATCGGTCTCGGCTAACCTTTGCAAGTATCGAAGCCGCCGCAATCGACGCTGACTTTGCATCCCCCTTTACAACAGTTTCATGAGGTATTGTCATGCCCTTTATTCTGTTACCGTCAATGAGTACATAATCAGGCTTTACCGTTAAATTATTCACTGCCGTATTCATCGCCTCAAATGTTGCATTCAAAATATTTATTTCATCTATTCTTTTTTCATCCACCGAAGCGATTGAATATGCGATTGCCTTCTCTGTTATAATATCAAATAATTCTTCACGGCGTTTTTCGCTTAGTTTCTTTGAATCGTTAAGCCCGGGTATGCATACATCCTCCGGCAAAATAACTGCCGCCGCATATACAGGTCCTGCAAGAGGGCCTCTGCCTGCCTCGTCAACACCGCAGACCAAATTATATCCATTACTTTTTTTCTGTTTTTCTATTTCAAACATCGCTTCTAATCTTGCCTGTTCTTCCTCAGGAGTAAGTTTTTTCGCCATTTTTATGTATTCCTTTCAATATTTTTTAAAATTTTTTAAATTTCTTTTAGAATATTATAGCATATTTTAAAAAAATATGCTATAATATATTTGAAAATTTTTTTGAAAGGATAAAAATTATGTTATATCAAAAAGAAATAGACGACCATATACTAATTCAATTCATTATTTTATACACCCTTGACAATTCCGACAAGCCGCTTCCGTATAATCATCTGGTAAATATTGTTATGGATAACTGCAATATTAATTTTAACGATTTTCAGATTGCTCTTGAAAATCTTGTAGCAACAAAGCATATTAAGAAATACATTGAAAGTGGTCACAATCAGATTTTCAAAATTTCTTCAAAGGGTGCAGAGGTTGCCGACTTCTTCGGGAAGCAGGTGCCTATATACATAAGAGAGCCGATTTCCGAATCAATAAAAAATTTATTCATTGAGGAGCGCCGAAAAAATGCAATCCAGGGCGAAATCACACCTGTAAGACGTGACGAATACACAGCAGATTTACGTCTTATTGACGATGACAAAACTGTACTTATGGATTTATCGCTATATGCAGGGCCTCGTGAGGAAGCCGAAAAAATAGCAGTATATTTCCGTGAGCACTCAGACGAGGTATACGCAAAAATCCTTGATGCATTGCATGATTAATTAAACCCCAAAACAGACTGCTGGGCTTTAGTTCAGCAGTCTGTTATTTACAATATTCATTTCGCCCACAAAAACCATTATATCCTTTTCTTTAAATACATATGCAGCCCCCGGTGTTACAGTTATTTCGCTGTTATCATCACCGCTTTTTACTGCAATTATATTCATTCCGTATTTATTTCTTACGTTGAGCTCACCAATATTTTTACCTATCCATTTTTCAGGAACTGCCATATCTATTATACTGTATCTGTCTGAAAGGTCAAGCACGTCAACAAAGCTGTCCGATACAAGGCTTACTGCTGTTTTTATTCCAATCTCATGCTCAGGTATAATTACATTGTCAGCTCCGATTTTTTGAAGCACCTTTTTATGGTTATTGTCTGTAGCCTTACACACAAGCTTTTTTACACCTGCCTCTTTTACAAGTAGTGCTGTCAGAATACTGTCAGAAACCTCTCCTACTGCTACAACCACACAATCATAATTGCTTATGCCTATTGTTTTTAATACTGATTCCTCTTTCACATCACCGCAGATTGCCTGAGTCACATTTTCAGAAATCAGATTTACACGTTCCATATCCTTATCAACAGCAAGCACCTCACATCCCATATTAAATAGCTGTGATGCTACCGCCAAACCAAATCTTCCAAGTCCCAATACTGCAAAGCTTTTCATAATTAATCTTCCTTCCTATCCGAGGTAGTGTCAAGTTGACACCCCGTTTTATATATTTTAACTATCGTTAAAACCTTAATTTTTCGAGGTTTTTGAATATTTTTGCATAAAAATATAGCAATAACCTCCTTTTTGCTGTATAATTGAGTTGCAACCTTCAATTA
>JAZSPM010000197.1:0-10327 GCA_045537455.1 Candidatus Ornithomonoglobus sp.
AACTTTGCCATTTTATAACCTCCACAGAAAATTATTTATACTTAATCGTATATTTTTCTGTAGTCATAAAATGTTTTTATGCATATTAACTAGTAATTTTTTTAAAAATCAATTATCAATACTTATCTAGAAATGGGAGTATTTTTTTATTTTACAGCCTTATCAATAGCCTGCTTTAAGTCTGCGATAATATCATCTACATTTTCGATACCAACGCTTAATCTTATCAAATCAGCTCCTACACCGCATTCTTCAAGCTGTTCATCAGTCATCTGACGATGAGTCGTACTTGCAGGATGCAATGCACAAGTACGTGCATCCGCAACATGAGTTACTATTGCCGCTAATTCAAGCGAATCAAGAAGTGTACAAGCCGCTTCTCTTCCACCCTTTACACCAAACGAAATAACTCCGCTTGCACCGTTTGGAAGATACTTATCTACAAGGGGTTTATACTTACTACTTTCAAGACCCGGATAATTTACCCAAGCCACTCTGTCGTCACTTTCAAGGAACTGTGCAACCTTTAAAGCATTACTGCTATGGCATGGCATACGAAGATGAAGTGTTTCTATACCTAAATTCAAAAGAAATGCATTCTGAGGTGCAGGCGATGAACCCAAGTCTCTCATAAGCTGTGCTCTTGCCTTTACAATAAATGCCGCCTTACCAAATTTTTCAGTATATATAACACCGTGGTATGAATCATCAGGAACTGTAAATTCAGGGAATTTTCCACTTGCTGCCCAATCAAAATTACCGCTGTCCACAATTACACCGCCAAGAGCTGCCGCATGACCGTCAAGATATTTTGATGTTGAGTGAATAACAATATCAGCACCAAATTCTATCGGTCTGCAAAGAACAGGTGTTGCAAACGTATTATCTACTATAAGAGGAACCTTATGGTCGTGAGCAAGCTTTGCGAATTTTTCTATATCAAGAACCGTCAAAGCAGGGTTGGCAATAGTTTCACCAAGAACTGCTTTTGTATTATCTTTAAATTCCTTTGCAAGTGTGTCATAATCAGCATCGGGGTCAACAAAGGTTGTTTCAATGCCGAACTTCTCCAATGTAACACCGAGCAGATTGAATGTGCCTCCGTATACGGCACTTGAACAGATAATATGATCACCTGCTTTAGCGATTGTCATTACTGACATCAATGTAGCTGCCTGACCTGATGATGTAAGCATTGCACCCACACCGCCCTCAAGCTCAGCTATTTTTCCTTCAACCGCACCACAGGTCGGGTTAGCAAGACGTGTATAGAAATATCCGTCCTCCTCTAAGTCAAACAGCTTGCCCATAAACTCTGATGAATCATATTTATAGGTTGTACTCTGATAAATCGGTAGAATTCTTGGTTCTCCGTTCTTTGGTTTATAGCCTGATTGTATACATTTAGTTTCTATTTTCATTATATTATCTCCTTTATAAAACCAATTTTTATTATTATATCACATATAGATTATTTTTTCAAGTATTACGAAAAATTAATCAAAAAAACTGCTGCAAATTTTGCAGCAGTTTTATGATTTTTATTATTCAATATGCTCTGTACCTGTCGATGTGTATGTTTTTTCCAACTCTACCCAATCAGGATTTTCTCTCAATGCCGTCCATGTCTCATACATAGTGCCTTCAGCACGTTCAAAATCATGAGTCATAGTAGCTTCAAGAACCTCTGTATAGTACCAGGCTGATTCAGGATTATCAATCCAGTTGTTCTGAACAGCTTCATCAATCAAGCCATCCTTAGTTACGTGTCTGTTAAGTACATCATTAATAATCTTCATAACTTCAGCTCTTGTAATTGCTTGATCAGGCTTAAATGTACCATCATCGTATCCGTCAATTAATCTATAGAATACTGCTTTGTTAATATGCGTCTTTGCCCAGTGATCATCAACATCTCTAAAATGTCCGCCTACTGCAACTACATCAGCATAAAAACGTGTTGCTATTGCTACAAACTCAGCCCTTGTAATATCTGCTGAAGGTCTAAATGATCCATCTTCGTAACCTGTAACATATCCTGCATTATATAGAGTAGAAATCGCATTGTTTGACCATCTTTCATCAGAAACGTCATGTAAATCATTCTGTTTGCTTAGAAGCTTAGCTCTTGATTCATCTGTAAGAATTCTATAGAATATAGTTACAACTTCCTCTCTCGAAATATGATTATTCGGTCTTACATCACCTTCAGGATAACCAATAATATATGCAATATGGTCGCTTGAATTGAATACTTCCGGAACAGGAGCAACAGCATCCGGAGCAAACGTCGGTGTAAGTGTCGGTGTTGTTGACGGAGTAGGTGTAACTGTCGGAGCAACCGGTGGGATATACAGACCGCCTCCGCCGCCGCTATGACTTTCCTTTTTGTCTGTAGTGATTGTTACCTCTGCTGATATCGGAATAGGTGAAGGACTTACAGTATCTACATAACCTTCATCCAAATCCTGTACTGCATTATACTTTATAAGTGCTAACGGATTTCCGTTTGGAGCATATATAGGCGTTTCACCAGTAACAGTACCTACAAGCTCGTATGTAAGTGATGACTTATATTCTGACGGTGCTTTGGCTTCAATATCTTTACAAGTAAGGACGAGATTATATTCAAGTGCTTTCTTGAGTGCTTTAAAGGAGGTTTTTCCTACTGTTTTGATTTTAATAGTTAAAACATTATCTTTGTATTTTCTTGATACTTCAGAATAAATGAGTTGGCCTTTTTCTGTGTCGTCAGGATCACCAGGAATCACTATTTTTCCGAAATTTTCAGAATCTTCAGAATCTTCAGCCTCAAGTGCTTCTCCTGTTTTATAATGTACCGCAGTAAAGCCCTCCATTATTTTATTATCAGCAGTGGCTGATGAAGGTAAATCCATTTTATGTGATTTATCGTTGTTAGTATTATCAACTGTAATGGTAAAAGTAGCACCTTCTATATAACTTTGATCAAGTTCTTTTAACAATGTATCCCTATCAGGACCACCTTCAGGATACTTAAGTTTAATACTGTTTTTCATAATATTTTCAAGAGTTATATATTCTTTCATTATGCTGTTTTCAGTATCATCTATTATTTGGTTTTTTTCATCATAAGCACTAAACATTTGCAAAGTAGTTTTATAATCAAATTTCTTAACAGCACTTAGGTTAGTGCCGGCTGATACCTTAATATCCTTATCCTTCCATTCCTCTTCGACATTAACCTTTGCTTTCATATCAGCATCTACATCTACCACAGCTTCTCTTACTATTATATAGTTGTCGGAATCCCATTTATATCCACTACCATCAATATAATTTATCTTACCAGTTATAAAATCATATAACTGACTTGCAGGTACATTACCTTCCTCTGCACTCACAATGGTATACATTGGGAACGCTGTTGCCGAAACCGACACTGCAATAAGCAATGCAGTTATTTTCTTTTTAATATTCATAAAAATTTCACTCCTTATTTTATTCAAATATAAATATCTACAGTAATTATATAACAAATTTGTAATATTGTCAATACTTTAATCTGCTATTTTTTTAATAATTTGCTCAAAAACGACTGTTTTTCCGGTATTTTAAAATAAAAATTTTTTATCGGCTTATCGTTCAATACACACCGTGCATTTTCATTAAAATAATCTATACATGCCGTACCGTATCGTTTAACAATTTTTTCATATGCCATATTCATAGTCGTTTTTCTATCAGATAAATTATGCATATCAGAGCCAAGCAAATGAGCATGTCCACTCAGCAACAAATCGTCTGCAAACTTCGAAATGCTCTTTGTCAGAAATAGCTCAGCATTTACCTGATACAATACATCCAATTCAAATAATGTACTCAAAAGCGACTGTTCCTGAAATAAAAATCTGTCTATATGAGCCATAATCGGTTTCATTCCCATTAAGGTAAGCCTATAAACTGTATCAAACATCCAGTCCTTCCACGGCGTATATGGCATCTCTATAAGTATGTATTTTGTATTTTCAATACACAGCTTTGATATATGCTTGAATTCAGCAATATCCGTAATCATATTAACCTCGCTGGCAAGATGAATCCTTGGCAATGCTATATCTGATTTTTCTATTTCCTTTGCCAATAGTTCAAATCCGCTCTCTCTCTTATCTAAAAAATGGTCAATACTTTGAGCATACCTCGGATAACAATGCGAAGTAGAAATAATATCAGTCACTCCGTACTTTGCACTTTGTTTTAACATTTCCATTGACATTTCAACCGTTTCCGGGCCATCATCAATATTCGGAATTATATGTGAATGACAATCAATCATAACTGACTCCTTTCTTTTTCACATACATACGGTATATTATCAAAAATATAAGACTTCCGATAAATGCACCGAATGTATCAAGCAAAACATCTGAAAGCTGCGGTCCTCTGCCTGCCACAAAATTTTGATGTATTTCATCAGTAACCGCATAAAAACAGCAAAATGTAACGGCTGTTATCAACGTAATACTTTTTCTTTTTTTATATAAATATGACAGAAAAAATGCCGTTGAGCTTATTCCAAGTGAAGTATATATTATAAAATGAGCAAGCTTACGAATCATCCCGTGAATATTGCTGATTAAATCTGTTTTTTGATTTTCTGTCAATTTTAATATTACAGAAATTATATCTGCAACATATTGAGTAATTCCCCTGCTTACTGTTGCTGACTCCTCACGATTCTGAGATGAAAACAAAAAAATCAAAGTCATTATCAGTATTGTTACTATCGCAGAGACTATGCGAAGCTTCTTCATAATCCGTATATCTAATTCCTTTCCGAATGACAGATACAATTATCTTAATTCTATTATATAACATAAATTCAGGCAAGTCAATCGGTTTTTTGCAAAAAAATTCAACTTCAATTTGTGCTGTTTGCTGATTCAGGATATATAAGCGAATGAATAAATCCCTCTAATGAAACTGTACATATATCTCCGCCAACACACTCTCCGTCTATTATAATTACATTCGCCCTTACAATCTCACCCACATCAAGCGGATAATTTTCAACCTCATATGTATAACGTGTTCCTCGCCTACCCATATACGGACGCAAATCTAATCCCGCATCTAACTGCAATTCATTATAGTTTTCATAAACAAGATCAAAAGGTTTGGGAATTATAATCAAGGCTTTATCTATACTCTTTGCACCCGTTTCCCATCCGTATTCCGCAAGAAATTGCCTTGCTTTATTATCATTTGATTCCTCTGCAAACACTGAAAATGCAATTATAAAAAACGTAAGAATTATTGATGAAACAATATAATAGCCTATTTTTTTCATTAAAATCACCTCAATAAATTGTATTTTATAAGATGATTCATTATTCCGATTTATATAAGCGGTGCAAGTATTCTTACCACTTTACCGAACACCCTCTGATAAAGAGGATAGCTCCTGCAGGTTTTTAAGGTTACTTTTTCGCAAAGCTTCAAAGTTTCCTGAAAATCATCTTCAATCTTTGATATTTCAGGTACATCAAGCAAATATACAGCACATTCATAATGGAGATACAAGCTTCTGTAGTCATGATTTATTGTTCCTACAACAGCTCTTTCTCCGTCTGCAACCGAAAGCTTTGAATGAACAAATCCCGGAGTATATTCATATATTTTTATACCCGCCTTCAAAAGCTCTGCATAATAGCTCCTTGCCAGATAGAAAGCATACTTTTTATCCGGAATATGAGGCATTATAATCTTTACGTCAACGCCTCTCTGTGCTGCATAAAGCATTGTTTCATACATTTCACTATCAATAACAAGATACGGTGTCATAATATGAACATAATGCTTTGCATTATTAAGGTTGTCAAGATAAACTCTCTTCCCTACAGCCATACTGTCAAGCGGGCAGTCTCCAAACGGAATCACAAAGCCTCCATCATGAGCAAGCTCCATCTTTTCAGATGCATCAATATAATATTGATAATCGTCACTTTCATTTGCTGAATCAATATTCCACAAATTAAGAAACATTGATGTAAATCCTGCAACAGCTTCTCCTTCAAGCCGAATCGCACAGTCCTTCCAATGACCAAATCTCACTATTCTGTTTGCATATTCATCAGCAAGATTTATTCCTCCTGAGTATGCAATTTTTCCGTCAATTACACATATTTTTCTATGGTCACGGTTATTCTGATATGTTGATATAAGCGGAGTAATAGGTGAAAATATTCTGCACTTTATTCCAAGCGCATTAAGCGTTTTATCGTAATCTCTCGGAAGCGTCGTCATACACCCCATGCCGTCATACAAGAGTCGTACCTCTACCCCATTTTTTACTTTCTGTTTTAACGCCTCAAGAATTTCTTCCCACAAAGTGCCTGACTGATTAATGATAAAAAATTCAAGGAATATAAAACTCTCTGCTTTTTTTATATCTTCAAGCATCGCCTCAAGTGCAGTATCTCCCGAACTATAATATTCTGTCAAAGTATTTTCATATACAGGAGAGCCACTGTTATTCTTCAGATATTTTGCCAAGCCCGGCGCCATGTGATGCTTCTCTGATAATTTCTTAAAGGTTTCTTCATCCTGTTTCATAAACTTCTCTGTTATCTTCAGTTGAGTTTCATAATTTTTTTTGATAATTCCTGTAACAGGCAAAAAGTGCAAAAACAGATACAGCAGCATTCCAAAAATAGGAATAAAAGCAATAAGCATTATCCAAACAATTTTAAACCCCGGCTCGGTTGTCTTATTAATTTCATATATCGAAATCAGTAAGCACAGAGCGATTGTGGTTGAATGGATATAAAAATAGTAATCATTCAGCCATTTATAGCTCAGAAAAAATATCCCTATCTGAATTGCCAGCATAAGGAATGCAAAAAATTTATTAGAATAAATAAGTCTGAAAAAACGTTTCATAACACATCAATCCAATCCTGAAAGTAAAACATTAATTTTTTATTTTTCTTATATAAGCGAAGGTTTTCTTTTCTCCCTCAGCTTGAAGCATCCTGAGCCAATGTTCAAGTAGCTTTGCAGTTTCAGGGTGCATACAGTTTCTTGCATTGCCCCTCAAAAAATAATCAATGGGATTGTCATTAGTATATTTTTTACCTAAATAAATTTTTCCTGCAGCAACTCTGTCACAGAACATCTCTTTTACATATCTCACAGGCATTTCTACCGGTTCAAGCTTACGGCTTACAGGGTTATAGTCTGTCCAGTATTCAAAATGATGTCTGTTTCGTCCTTTGTGGTGCATCCATGCTTTTGAATATCCAAATTCCGCACGTTCTGCTTCCGTAGGGCTTCTGTCACCAAGATAAAACCTTGCACCCGGAATAAATTCAACAGGAGAATATTTTGAAAGGTCATGCTTTAAGCCCTGAAACAGTATACCCGTCTTTGCACAGTGCATAATCACTGCATGACGGTGTTTTGTGACTGTACAAAAATGCTTCCAAAAATGCCACATATACATTAACCTCAAATCATAAATAACTTATATATTATTTTATTATATCATATTTTTCTATGAAAAACAAGGTGTTTTTTCAATAAAATGTATTTGCTACTTAATAAACTGTACAAAAACACTCCCGAAAATATTCGGGAGTGTTTTGTATTAGTGTAGTTTTCTGTTGTCTATAACTCTCTTTGCCTTGCCTTCACTTCTTACGATTGACTTCGGACGAAGCAAATGAACCTTTGCACCGATACCTAATGTCGAACGAAGCTGATTTTCAAGACTCTTCTTTTCATCCTCAACATTACCGTTAAACTTCGGACTAAGCTCAACATTAATATCAAGTGTATCTGTATTGTTAACACGGTCAACAAGAATCTGATAGTTAGGTGAAACCTCAATACTGTTCTTTAAAAGAACTTCTTCTATCTGTGACGGGAATACATTGACACCTCTGATGATAAGCATATCGTCGGTACGTCCTGCCGGCTTCTTCATTCTTACATGAGTTCTTCCGCACTTACATGGCTCGTAATCAAGAACACAGAGGTCTCTTGTTCTGTAACGGATAAGTGGTTGACCTTCCTTCGTGATTGTTGTGAATACAAGCTCACCAAATGATCCTTCAGGAAGAACTTCGCCTGTATCAGGATCAATAATTTCAGCAATAAACATATCCTCACAGATGTGCATACCTGCCTGCTGACTACACTCATACGAAACACCAGGCCCCATAATTTCAGTCAAACCGTATACATCATATGCCTTTAAGCCAAGAGCTTCCTGAATTTGATGACGCATTTCCTCAGTCCATGGCTCTGCACCGAAAATTCCTGCTTTTAGCTTTAATTCATTTTTAACGCCCATTTCCTTTACTGATTCACCTAAATACATAGCATATGAAGGTGTACAGCATAGATGCGTTGCACCAAGGTCACACATCATTCTGATTTGCCTTTCAGTGTTTCCTGATGATGTAGGAACTACCATTGCGCCAACCTTTTCTGCACCCTGATGAGCACCAAGACCGCCTGTAAACAAGCCGTATCCATATGAAACCTGAACTACTGAGTTTTTATCACCGCCTGCAGCTGTAAGCTGACGTGCAAAGCCATTTGCCCACATATCAAGGTCATTTCTTGTATATCCTGCAACAATCTGCTTTCCTGTTGTACCTGATGAAGCATGGATTCTTACAATATCCTTCTTTGGTACTGCAAGAAGCTCAAACGGATAATAGTCTCTTAAATCCTGTTTTGTTGTAAACGGAAGCTTTGCCAAATCCTCAAGACATTGAATATCGTCAGGCTTAACTCCTGCCTCGTCCATTCTTTCTCTATACATTTTAACATTTTCATACACACGCTTTACCTGCCACTTTAGCTTTTCAAGCTGATGTGCTCTTATGTCCTCACGGGACATAGTTTCAATTTCCGGTTGAAACATTGACATAATGATGTCCTCCTTTTATGTTAATTTATTTTATACTTTTTAACCTGCCTGGTCGTAAACCTCACCGGTTTTACAATCTACTTTACAGCATGATTCATCAGTAATTATTTCACTGCCGGTATCAATTTTGTTTGTAAAGTTAATTAAATAATAGTCTTCTATAAGTTGAACAGTTGCATCTGCAGCCGATTGAGACATTGCTTTGCGTGCAATATCTACAGCCTCCTGCTCAGTTAATATTGCAGCTCCGGCTCTTGGCATCGGTGTCGGTGTTGGCTTTGAAGTTACTTTTTTCTTATTAGCCTTTCCTGCTTCTGCTGCATCAAAAAGCTCTTTAACCTTTTGACGTTGTTTTAATGTCAAACCTTTTTCTTCAAGAAGCTCCTTGGCATCATCCGAAGACAAATAATATAACTCTCTTTTTAATGTATCTTCAATCTCAGCAATATCATCCTCAAATTCTTCAGCTTCTTCTTTAATGTCCTCAATATCATCCTTCAGGCTTTTTATTGCTGTTGCCATGCCACTGCCTTCAAAATCATTTATTTTATTCAGCAATTCTTCTGCAGCATCTACATCTCTGTCTTTTAACACAGCTTCTGCTTCCTGATATTTTTTTAAATTTTCAACCAATTCAAGAAACTCTTTATCCTTACATCCTTCTTTAATTGCAAGGTCGGCGTAATTTAAAGCCGCACTATAGTCTCCGTTTATTACTGCATTTTTTGCTTCCTTCATTGATTTCATTCCAGTAATACTCACGCACCCTGTTGTCGTAATTAATAATGCGGCAGTAATTAATACTAATATCTTTTTCATATTTTTTGCCTCCATATTTTAAATTACATACATAAGACTATAAATTACATGTTGTATCCCAATTCAAATGCCTTTAAGTTTACATCAAGTAGTTTTTCTGGAACAGTTTCTTTTATTGTTTCTGTCCATACATCTTTAGCAATGCCTGTGCTTTTTGCAAGAAGTCCAATCAATACTACATTAACAGCCTTTACATTACCTGCTTCCATTGCAGCTGATAAAGCATCAACAGCCTGTAAATCAATTTTATCCGATAGCTTCTTTTCTATATTCTGCGGATACTCCATCGCTCCCGTTATAACAGGCATCGGATTCATCTGCTGTGTGTTCGCTATCATTTTACCGCCTTTTTTAAGGAACGGTAACGCTCTGTATGCTTCAAGACTTTCAAATGCTAATATAATATCAGCCTCGCCCTTGTCTATGATAGGTGAATATACTTTTTCACCGTATTTTACATATGTAACAACGCTTCCGCCTCGCTGGCTCATTCCATGAACCTCGCTCACCTTAACGTCGTGGCCTTCCTTTATTGCTACCTTACCGAGGATTCTGCTTGCTAAAAGAGTTCCTTGTCCTCCTACGCCT
>JAZSPM010000120.1:0-3396 GCA_045537455.1 Candidatus Ornithomonoglobus sp.
TACATTGACAATCCGCAGGAATTAGATGAAATATGGGTTTATGATGATGAATTTGTGAAAGGTATGATTCACATTTCTGAAAATCAGATTTTAGAATTGTATGTTGACTTTTTCTTTGAGAATCAAGGTGTTGGAAGCACCCTAATTCAATTTGCCATAGGACAGAAACATTGTGATTTTTTATGGGTTCTTGAAAAAAACAGGAAAGCAATACGATTTTATCAAAGATATGGTTTTACTATTACGGAAGAGAAGAAATATCAAGAGGGGACCGCCGAATTTATTGTTAAAATGAATCGATAAATTCCAATTCAAATAACCGACTATCACCAACAACCGTCTGTGGCAAGGAAACCACAGGCGGTATTTATATTATCCGATCACTCCAAGCGATGATTGACTTTTAATAGAAAATGATGTATAATATTGTTAAACGAATAGTTTGATTTGAGAAACTGTTTGATAAATAAGAATTTGTAAGGCTGATTAGCTCGATATAATTATGGTTTTGCGAATAAAAAAGGAGTAAAAATGATAGGAACAATACAGCATCTTTTAAATTCAGGTGACGCATCTTTAGTCATAGCATGCTTTTTAGCTTTTCTTTATCTTATCATGATGATTATAATTCACGGCAAGATGAGTAAAAACGAAAAGCATAAGAAAATATGGA
Source organism: Candidatus Ornithomonoglobus sp. (assembly GCA_045537455.1). GTDB lineage: Bacteria > Bacillota > Clostridia > UBA1381 > UBA1381 > Ornithomonoglobus_A. The sequence continues at coordinate 674 of JAZSPM010000120.1, forward strand.
ACGCACTATGCTTTGTGCCTCTTATTTTTTCTGTAATTCATCTTATTTTCTTTGTCTGCGGTGATGCATTCAAATACATAATATCATACTATCTGAACATTTATATCATTTCAGTTATGATTGCACTTTTGCCATTGCTTGCAAAAAAGAAACCCCTCAGAATTATTGGAAACATTTTTAGCATTATGGTCTGCTTTGCGCTTTCGGCATTGTCCTTGAACGGCACTAAGTTTGCTGACTATACAGATAAAAGTATGAGCGATGCTTATATTTCCCTTTGCGGTTTTCTTGAAGAAAATTATGTGCTGAGCGAATGGAAAAAAGTGGATTACGAAAAACTTAAAGCTGACGGACTTGCGCTTATAGAAGAAGCAGAAAAAACAGGCGATATAAATAAATACTATGACGCTTTGTATATGCTTACTGATTCTTTTCACGACGGACATGCGGGTGTATACATTGATTATGCCGTTTCCACTTACACAATGGATAGAATAACAGCATTCAAAGATTACGGACTTTCTCTTATAACATTGGATAACGGAGATACGATTGCTGTAAATGCAGAAGAAGGCTTGGAAATCAAAGACGGAGATATTGTTACAAAATGGAACGGTGTACCTGTTGATGAAGCAATAGAAACTGTTACACTGCCTATTACCGAGGGCACACTTGAAAATGAGAGAGTGCAGAAAACATTTTATCTGGCAGGCGTAGGCGGTGACACTGTTGATGTAACATACATAAATTCCGAAGGCAAGGAAGCCGTTGCAGTGCTGAAAAAAATTGAAAGCACTATGCCGAGAGCATATACATCCTTCGGTATATTCACTTGTTCAAAAAATGAAGAATATGATTACAGAATGCTGAGCGACAATATCGGATATTTAAGAGTAACGGAAGAGACAATCGACTATTTCAGCGACATAATCAGTTATGTTACAGGCAACCACAGTACAGCAAGAGAAATGTTCAGAGAAGACCTCAGAGAGTTAAGGGATCAGGGAATGACAAAGCTCGTAATTGATATTCGACACAACGCAGGCGGATTTGATGAAGTAGCTACGGCACTTACAAGTCTTTTTACGAAAGAAAAGATGTACGCTTTTTCTCTTGGCGTAAGGAATGGTAAGGAAATAAAAAGCGTTGATGACAGATATGTAATGGCTGATGGCGAATTCAGCGACCTTGAAATCCTTGTTCTTACAAATATGAGTTGCGGTTCGGCAGGAGATGGCTTAGTCTTGTATCTGTCGAGGCTTCCGAATGTAACGGTTGCAGGTCTTACCGATCCGTCAGGAATAAATCAGGAAACAGGCGGAGAAGTCTATATGCCCGGAAATGCTATTGTTGCCTTTCCTGCGGGACTTATACTTGACGAAAACGGCAACCCGAATATTGATATCGACCACACAAGACAGAGCAGAAATCCTGTTGATATTAAAATTCCTCTTGATAAGGAAGCGGCACTTAAAATATTCAGTGGTGAGGACTATGAGCTTGAGTGGGCGATGGAGTATCTGAACAAAATGGAATAATAAAGGAGTAGTGGATATTCGAGATACACTATATATGATGACTATCTTAATGAAGATAAAACAATTGAGAAGTATCTAGAGAAATAAGAGTAAATGGTATAGAAGTTTTTTATAAATTCCAATAGGTCGAACAGTTAGGAAAATAAGAATTTGACGAGGTGATTAAGATGCTTGTTTTATGTTCAAACGGATTATCAAGTGATATGTTACTGGCACAACTAAGTGGTAAAATGGCTGACTGCAAGACCGCCGCATTAGTTGTAACTGCAGATAATGAATACAAGGAAAACAATTATCACGTTCCGAGATGTGTTGCAGAATTACAATCTCTAAACTTAAATGTTGATATATTTGATTTGGATAAACAGCCTGCTGATTTGTTGCTGAACTATGATGTGGTCGAATTTATTGGGGGAAATCCATATTATTTGCTACACGCCATCCAAAATAGCAATTCAATTGACATCTTAAGAACGATTGCTACAACAAAAATCCTAATTGGTTGGAGTGCCGCCGCCTTTGCTTTTGGACCAACACTTGAATTGGTAAATTGTTATTCGCCTGAAATGAATTTCTTAGGATTAACAAATTTAAGAGCCCTGTCATTGACAGATGTTCAAGTGTTACCGCACTATAGTAAGTTTCTTTCGAGGTTTGAGAAATTTGAAGAGAAGTGCTGTATTTATGAGGAAGAACACGGTGTAAAAGTTATCCGTATAAATGACGGTGATGGGGTGTTTATTGATAAAGAAATTATTATCTGCAAAAAGTAAATTCCAATTCACCTAACAACTTACACTAATCCGCACTTGTAACAACAGATGCGGTATTGTTTTTTGTTTTTTCATATGCTATAATTGATTTAAAATAAAGACGGTTTCTGATGCTATAATTTGCAATATATCATGCCTTAAAATGCAATTGAATTTCATATTCAGCACTGATATAATTTAGAAAAAAGTTATTCGGTGTTTGCACATCTAAAAGGGGGATTCATTATGAGTGATAAGTTCTTTGTTCCGCAGAATAAAAACGCACAGGACTGCGTTAAAAATGTTATGAAATATCTCTCCGATATTACATACGAAAAAGTAATCACAGGCCAGCATACACAGTCTATGGCACAGGAGGAGCTTCATTATATCGAGCAGGTAACAGGCAAACAGCCTGCGCTTCTCGGCTTTG
>JAZSPM010000091.1:0-20537 GCA_045537455.1 Candidatus Ornithomonoglobus sp.
ATCACCATCTCGGTCTATGATATTCTTTTTCCCTTCACTCATTTTTTCTCTTCTTCTCTTTGCCATAAAAAATTCCTCCTATGATATATTTCTATTCTATCATAGAAGGAACCAAATTTACAGACTTTTTTTCACACTCTCACCTATTCAGCATATATATTTATCCTTATTTGCAAAGCTTAAATCGGTTTTATGCAGATTGATTATTTCAACATCATTCGGTTCTACTTCAAACACCATTCCGTCTTTGAAATCACCGTATGCTTTTTCAAAATATCTATACATATGATATTTCCCAGCTGCGTATACATCTTTAAGATTTATTGCAGTATTCTTTTTTGTATCTGATAAATTAAACACAGCTATAACGATATTTTCGCCGACTGTATTAAACAGCTTCAGCACTCCGTTATTCGGATTTTGGAATATGCAATCCGCAGTCGGCTTTGCTGCATTATCACATCTGATTATTTTTTCGCTTTCGTCTATGATTGGTATGAGATATTCCTTATAAGTATCCCCCAACTCGTCGCTTACATACACAGGTCCGCCGCTTATTGCTCGCAAAACGCTACTCTGCTTTGCACTTATATGTTTTGTCCACCACATATCAAAATCACAGAAAAATAAATTATCATTAAATATAGCATTGTACGCATTTTGAGTAATATGACTTTCAAAACCGTTCTCTTTATCGGGGAAGAAATCATCGCTGTTTCTGACAACCGAAGAGTTGCTCCTTGAAAACATATCAAGGCTTCCTGTACCCATACAGTTTATCATAATTCCGTCAAAGTTCTCCAAAACGGATTTTTCCAGTGCGTTATGCAGATTGACAACTGCCTCACCCACCCCCAGAGTGTTTTTATAGAATTCCAACGCATTGCCCTGACAATCAACCTTGAGAAAATCAATGCCCTCATCTTTGAGATATTTGTGCCAATCACTATAAAATTTATATGCCTGCTCAAATGTCTTGCCGGGCAGTACAAGTCCCGAATTGTTTTCTTCAAATATCTGTCTGTCCTTGTTAAAAAGCTCGCCGTTTTTATCTATTCCAAACCAATATCCTGTGAATGAATGCCATATTCCGACATATTCAATGCCATACTTCTGCTTTATATGGTCAATAAATGCTTTCAAGCCGTCAGGGAACTTGTTTTTATCAACAAAGCCTGACTTTAGCTTGTAATTTTCCGTTATTGCCCAGCCGTCATCTATCATAATCCATTTTATAGGAATTTGCTTATCTTTAAATTCCATAAGCTTTTTTTCTATTCCGTCTGCCGTAACATCATGATAAAATGCATTCCATGAGCACCAACCCAGGCTTTCAAGCTGTTTTGGATATGTCTTTTCCTCTTTTAGGGGCGTTAGTATTATTTCGTTTTCACAAGCTATGTTATAGCTTTTTTCTACCGTCTTATACGGATTGTTGCCCTTGCTTATTACTGCCAATGCACCGAAAAGCTTAGTGCTACCGCCAAAATACGCACCTGATTTAAGGGTAAGAATGTTTTTACTCTCACTCTTGCACGCACAGGATTGAAGCGATGCTCCCGAAATCGGCATAATATGTATATATTCATCGCCATTTTCTATCAATACTTGCTGGGTATTGTCAGGAAGCTGTGCAAAATCATTGAAGAAAACGGGTTTTGTCCAGAACGGATTGAACCTCTCTATTGCAAGTCCTCTTATTTTTGCATCTTCTTCTGCAACAAACTCCAAAACAACTCCGCTATATGCATCAAAGCATCTGAAATATCCATAAGGATAGGCAACGGCACGAATATCACATTTTATGATATAAGAATCCTCTGTTTTTTTAACAAAGATACTTCCCTCTACATAGTCATTTTTCTCAATTTCAAATTCGAGGTCATTCTTCTTTGACATATTTAATTCTATTTTGCCAAATTCATCAAGCAATGCTGATATCTTTATACTTTTAAACATAAATTTTACTCATCTCCCACAGTAATAAGCTTAGTAGCTATATTTGACCACTTTTCTCTGTTTATTGTATTTCTTGGTTATTTATTATTTTCTGTATTACATTGATATATCCGGAATTGTTACAGTTACGGTGGTTGTTATTCCATTAGAATCAATCATGCAACCATATTCGTCACATCCATAGATTATCTTAATACGTTGATTTACATTACACAAGCCTATACCTGACGATACTATATAATTTGAGTTTATCAGAGTACCTTGTAAAAATTTTAGATTTTCAGTGGCAATTCCTACGCCATCATCAATTATTTTAAATATAATATTACTATTTTCTTGAAATGCTTGTATAGTTAGAGTGCAAAATCTTCTTGCTGGGACAATTCCGTGAATAATTGCATTTTCAACAAGAGGCTGCAATATAAGTTTTGTTGTTAATTTGTTCAAGATGCTTTTATCAATTTCCCATTTGGTTTCAAAAAGATTATCGTATTTTATGGATTGGAGATAAATATATTGCTTTACCTGATAAAGTTCATCTTCTATTTTTATAAATTTTCCATTGTTCTTAAACGATATTTTTATAAGGTCGGCAAGCGAGGTTATCATTTTTGAAACTATATTGTTACCTCCTGAAAGACTGTATGCCTCAAGATTTATAACATTAAGTGTATTAAACAGAAAATGAGGCTTAATCTGTGCTTCAAGAACCTGTTCACGGAAGGAATTAAGCTGCGCAAGTGCCTGTTCGAGTCGAGTATGTAATGTTGAATGCGAGCGTTTTGAATTGGCGATTTTGTTAAGAATATACACTATTTCACTTGAGTTAAAATCATCTGAATTATCGTCTTGATATAGGTTTGCCAATATCTCGGGGTTTTCAGGATTGTTCAGCAGTTCAAGGATATCGTTTATAGGCTTATATGTATTATTTGCTAGTCTTAAGCTTCCATCATTTCCTGAATTGTTCCGCCAAGCAAATCCTTTAATGCTTCCTGAATATCTGCCGCTGTTTTGATATCGTATTCCTGGATCAAACCGGCTATGATATTCTTTTTACCCTCGCTCATTTTTTCTCTTCTTCGTCTTGCCATAAAAAATTCCTCCTATGATTATTTCTATTCTATCATAGAAGGAATCAAATTTACAGACTTTTTTTCACACTCTCGATTTTTAAAACAGCAACGAAAAAGAGCTTGAAACCTTTATGATTTCAAACTCTTCTATCGTTTTACACCCCGCAATATCTTTTTAACTTAATGACATTGGCTTCTATTCCCTTTTTTATATTATTGCTTGCTTATGTAAAATAAGAAGATTAAAAATAGGCTTATATTCAGTTGTTATATCATAAAAATTCATATTAAGTGCTCACTTTTCTACACTAATTTCTATTTCTTTCGGTGCAGATACCTTTGTTATGATTTCACCATTTAACACAGAATGTTCAATATATATTTCGCCATAAGGCGTTGGATATACACCCCTTATCCACTCTAAACCGCCAAGATGTGGCTTGATTGAAACCTTTTTACAGCCTGCATCTTCTATGTTAATACCAAGAACATACTGGGATAAAAAGGCTGTTGGCCCACTTGCCCATCCGTCATACAGGCTATGTCTGAAGCCTTTGTAACAAAACTTTCCAAAATCTCCGTGAATATCCTTTTTCCCTTAGATACTATTTCATCTATTCTTGTATCAATCATCCTTACCTAATAAGAAGATTTGTTTCATACTCATCTATATCAATTTCATCAGATAAGTGTGTTATATTCTCAAATTCAAGATTTAACTCCTCACTGATTCTACAGATAGAAAATTCTTTTTTGATATCCGTTTTAATAGAAAACTTTCTTTTTTTGCCGGTGCTTGTTATTATGATGGCTTGATTATCGTCTTTTCCGACAGCAACACAACTCAAACCATTATCTTCTTTGCTGACATATACTTGATTTTCAAGCTTGTAAAGTTCATTATATGCCTTTAATACTTAATAGCCTTTGAACGGTTTAAACTTGAGTGGATTATAAAGTCCATTGTAACTACCATTTACATCTCCGTTATAATACATAAGCATATCGCAGGTAGTATTTTGCATTTTTTTAGCATCATTTCGGAAACATATGCACTGTCAGCCAGAGTTCTGCGTCTTTGAATTTCAGGATTCCATTCATTTAAAATACTCACTGTATTTTTATAGCCATATTCTTTGAGTTTGCTATGCACATATTTTTCGTATTGTGCTAAGTAGTAAATCAACATGAAACCATTACACTTAAACGCATAATTTTATATAATATAGCAGTTTAGTAAATCTCACATAATTCTTAAAATTTACTTTGCATTATTTTTTTTGCCGTTTTGTAAGCAAGCTGATAATAGGCTCTTTTTTCACTATCAGTTAAATTTTCGGACGGTCTCAATTCAAGATTAAAAGTTCCCGAATATTCAGAATTAATCATTTCATTATACAAATCACCCCAATCAATCCTTTCACAATCTGGCAGAGTATAAGGGATTGCATGCAAATCCTTGTGTTCCACTGTTGTATGCAAATGAAGTGCTACAATATAATTCTTCAATTTCTTAAACATTTCTACCGGATTTTGTTTCAGCATAATAGCATGTCCCGTATCCAGGCAAACACCCAAAAAAGGACTTTTAAAAAAATCCATATAGAACAAGAAATCTTCATATGTTGAAATATGTGCATCACAGTATCCATATATGTTTTCAATTGCCAGAGTAACACCAAATTCTTTTGCGACAGGAAGTAACTTTGAAAGCAGAGTAATATTCCCACGTTGAGTAGCTATTTTTGCACATTCAAAGTACGGGTGGATAACACTGACTTTACAATTCAGCAACTTAGTTAATTCAATCTCTTTGATAAGTATCGGAAGCATATAATCTTCAAAATCTTCATATGTTCCATTTCCTATGGGTTTTATATGTCCCGGATATAAAGTTAAATGTGTCTGACACACTTTAAGTCCGGCATCTGCAATTCTTCCTGCTTTTCTTATAATAAAATCTGTGTATTCATTGCTAAGTATAAATTCGTTTTTATCAAATGATTCAAAAGGAACATCTAACCCGTAATATCCTATTTCATGCAAATGTGCATACAAATTATTTTTGTCAGAAATAGAAATATTCATAAATTTTTCTTCATTTTCTATTTTCATATTATAATTCATATCCTTTTCTACTCTATCGGCAACATTAAAAATGATTTTTCTAAATTCACTGTATTATGGGCAATTTTTGCGGTAGTCTCTTCGCTATATATCATATCTGGAATTTGGCTTATCCTGAAAAACTGTACCGCCAAAGTTACACCACAAACCATCCTTAAATCTGGGTGCATCATATGGGTTATATTATAGTTTTTCTTCATATGTGACTTTGCTTTATACATTCCTACATACCAGTTTCCGTGTAAACCTTTTTTCATAAATCCATTCTATAGCATATATTATATCTTTCGCTGTCCTGAATACCAAAGACTGCACCTTTTACCTCGTCCTCTGCAATGTTGAAACACAACAGCATAACAGCTTTTCAGATAGTTTTTGTATTCATTTAAATATTCTACTGCAATATTCCCTGCTTCCTCATTCTCAAATCTGTCAACATAAGGACTACGTATAACTACAGTCGGGGATCTTCCGCCTGTGGTTGATAACAAAACAACAGTAAGCAGTTTTGTACTTTCTTGTATTAAATACTCAAAATTTGCATCAAACATAATCTCACCAACTATTAGTTATAATTTGTATTTTTAACCAGCAATACCATTAGATATTTGCACTACTTTATCTGTTAATGTAAACATTCTTTCTATCTCTGAAAACTCACTTTCCTTATTGTATTCCAACCATTGGTTAATTTGTAACAAATAGAAAAACCCCTTATTTATGGTTAAAAATAGACCTTTGGGCGTGAAAGTATCTATATGAATCAACATCCATCCTACACTCATTTAAATATCCTCAATAACCGGCAATATAATTTTAACTGTTGTTCCATCTTCATCTGATGTCAGTTCAATATTGTATTCTTCACCAAACATCAACTTTATTCTGCTGTTTATATTTGAAAGTCCTATGTGCTTCTTTCTTTTTACTGATATAATTTTCAACTCATCGTACAATTGTTCCAATGTATTTTTATCCATACCTGCACCATTGTCTTTTACCTCAATATACATATTGTCGTCTTTGATAAGCGTTGTCACTTTAATAATACCTTCACGTTCTGTTTTCTTTATACCATATTGTATAGCATTCTCTATCAAAGGCTGCAAAAAGAATTTAGGTGTTTTCTTATTTTTCGTATCACTCTCAATATTCCAGATAACATTAATAGGATTGTTGTATCTTAAATTCTGAAATCGGACATACTTTTTTGCATAAATTACTTCACTTTCTATATTACTGAATATACTCGTATTATCCATTGACATTCTAAGAATATCAGACAATAAAGTAATTGCTTCTCCTATAGAGTGTTCTTTTTTATTAAACCCAAGATCAAACGTACTTATCAAATTCAAACTATTAAATAAAAAATGTGGATTTAACTGACTTTGCAGGGACAATATTTCATTTTGTTGAAGCTTGATAATATTTTCGGAAAGCTGTTCTTCAACCTTTTTATAATTATTCACCATATTAACTATATTGTTTCTGATATACTGAATTTCAGTTTCGCTTCCATCATATAATGCACCATTTTCTTCAATAATAGAAATAATCGAAAGAAGGGCATTATAATAAATTCTGATAAGCACAAAAGATACAACTAACGATATAATAATAAATATTATTGCAAGCAAAACAAATCTTACTATCATCATTTTCAACTGTTGATAATATAATTGTTTATAATGACTGCTATAGAAAAATCCACACAAGGTATTATTTAACTCTAATTCCTCAAAAACATATTTTTTATTATCTAATACACTGTTTTTAACTCCAATTTCAATATCATCGGTATTTGTTAAAATAACTGTATCATTTTCATCCGTCATTACAACATGATCCTGACTCGAATCATACAAACACATATCTAAAAATTTATCAAAATTTATGTTTACAATTAAATATCCATAAATATTTGAATCTATAGTCAACTTTTTCACACAGCTTATATATCTGATACCCCTTTTTGCTTCCCTTGTAAAGATATCTTTCTCTGTATTTAATATTGATAAAATAAACTCTTTCTCGCCAAAAACATCAAATTTATTTGAATTATTTTGAGAATTTGTACTTATAACATAATTTGTTTTCATACCATAAAGATATACAGAATCTATAACGTCAGAATTATTAACAAAATCTCCAAGTTCTTTATTAATAGCAATCATGGATTCTCTTTTCATCTGATTGTTTGCATCATTCATCAGAAAAAGATTAAAATCATTGCTTACTTCTGCATGAATAAATATATTATTGATTTTCCCAAACAATACATCTATATCTTCTGCAATCTTGTTTTGGGACTCTGCAACTCTGTAATCAATTTCATCTTTTATCATTTTAACATTAAAATTAAAATCGTAAACAGCAATCATTACAAATATACATATACACGTCAAAAAAACAATCAAAAAACTTCTTAGAAAAATACTTTTTGTTTTGTTTTTTTTCAATATGCTGACTAATGTAGAATAATACATAATCTAACCTACTTATCTATACATTCTTATTTCTTCACAAACCACATTTTTGTTATCCCTTTCCAAAAGATACCCTTTAATTTTCAAATAATTACCTGCATTAGGATTGTCAATATACAAGTAGGAATCCGTTGTAACATATTCCTCTATAACATTATCAAAAGTATCTTTATCAGAAATTTGAACAACATAGTAATTACAATTCATATTATCCAACCAACGTACTCCCAATTTATCATCGGATATAATTTTGCTTATTTTTATTTTGTTATTACTTTCCTCTGTTACGTTTCTGACAATTCCTATTTTGTCAAAATACTCAATACTTTCAACAGTAAAATCATTCTTGCTTAATACTTTATTACCGTAGATAACATTATAATCACTTTGAAAAATTCTCGGTATATCAGGCTCCTGAATATTTTCTACATCAATATCATCTATCAAATATTTTCGTCCCGACACTGCCGGATAAGATATTTTCGTATTTCCTACAGAAATATTTCCTACATAATAACATCCTGTATCACTGCGTATAAAGTTCGATTCACTACTATCTATATCAAACTCGAGATTATTATACCGTGCACTTATATCCTTGAACCACTCAATTCTGTCAACAAGCTTCGGATACCTCACATTCCACGTTTCTGATTCATCACATCCCAATTCAAAATACGACCGACATAAGGCTCCCCTCTCATTTGCGGCACCCTCTAAAATGGCTGATATAAATCTATCCTTGAAATAATAATAGTTATTTGAATTTTCGGCAGCAGTTACAGTATCAATAAATATATTCTTATACATTATATTTCTGTCACCCGAATGAGGCCCAAGTCCTGTTTTAAGATGCTCAAGGATATTTCCGTATATATATCCACCCTCGCCCATATCGTCAATAGAAATATTATATCCTACAGAATTAACATCTGCTCCTTCAGGCTGATTATGATGAATATAGTTATAACGTATATGATTATTGGTTGCTGCCATCGTACCATTTATATATATACATGCACCTTCAGAACCTTGCAGCACACCTGCACGCATTTCATTATACTCAATTATATTTTCACAACCAGCATCTAACATATAAATGCCGTTGCCCTGAAAATTTTCAAGAAGATTATGTGACATAATATTTCCGTGACCTTTATTAAATATACAATACTGGCCCATAATTCTGTTAAAAATACAATTCTGAACAAAATTTCTATGTGGAATCAGTTCTCCCAGATTACTGTTTCTTATTTCTATACCCGAAGCACAATCAACAAAATCCGAATTTATAACACCTGACTTTTTGCAGTCCTGTATACTTATAGCACCTCCATCTATATGCGATATATTACAATTCTGCACAACAACCTGACTGCAGCTTTCTGCTCTGATTGCTGAATTTCCGTATTTAAAATTCAAATTATTAATAACAACGTTATTTGTATTTAAAATTGACAACATTACCGGAATACTGTTATTCTTAATTGAAAATACATCATCATCTTTAACTTCTCCGTCAATCGGATAAATATATAATCTTTTTTCTTCATCATCACCACACCATTCTCCTGCACAGTTCATTTCCTCAAGAATATTCATATAATAATAGTGCGATGGTGTTCCGTCATTACTAAGTTTTACACCTATTGGAGTATTATTTGTGATTAATCCGTATCCTGAAATCGTTCCTGCATCTTTATCAATATCAACAACCGAACGATTCACATACCACGATACGCAAAGCTGTCCTTCTATAGCTATACTCTCTGTATTTTTCCACTCAAAAACTCTTTTGTCTACAGGTACCCACGTAACTTTATCTGCGTTCCATTTTCCAGGCACCGTCACAGATTCTACATAAGTATCCTCGAAATCTGGATATCTTGATAAAATCATTTTATCTGAATTCTGATAAAATGAAGGAATCTTAGCAGAACCTACAACTCCGTCAGAAAAGCCTTCAAGTTTGTCTATTCCCAATTTGCTATAATCAATATAATAAACATTCCCAACAGCATCAGCGTCGAATCTGTTTATTGTTTCTCTTGATGTATTCGCTTCAGTTACTTTTACAACCTCATTGCCTGAAATTTTTGAACCTGTGAACAACGTTACATTTTCATTTTCATACGCCGAAATATACAAAGGATTATTATTTAACAAATCACTTTGTGACGATGTTATTTCCAGAGTGTTATCTATCAGATACTCCCCTTCACGCAAATATATGGAAACACCAAACTTGTTTTCTTCGTCTGTTAATCCGGCTACTATTTCCAATGCCTTTTCCAAAGTAGCCAACGGATTTTCTTTTGTTCCCTCATTTGCATCGTCTCCCGTAGATGCTACATAAATGTTTTTCGCTTTATCGTGCGGCTTGAATTCTCCTAACAACGGAATTTCCTCAGGAAGCTCCGCAACTGCATTTTGGAATATTTTAAAATCATTTGCTGTTTTTACACGTTCAATATTAAAATCTTTAACAATACATTCTTCTTCAGCATCAGTCACCGTTCTTCTTGGCAATAAAACCTCAACAGCTTCAAGCTTCGACGCTGTCGTTCCCATAGGCAAGCTTCCGTGTTGCAAATTTCCACTTTCTTTATTAAGATATACATATCTAAGAGAATAATTTATAAAATCAACCTCAAATGATATATTGTGCCATACATCAACAACTTCGCCTATGCCATTCAGTTCTGCTGTATTTTTTTCACCTTCCAAAATCGATACAATATTTATAAGCTTCAAAGATTTATCATAAGTTACATAAAACTCCGTTCCGTCATCAAGAGTAAAATTAAATATTTTTGCACTTAAATCTGAATTATATAATGCATCAGATGACGGTATATATAAATCATAATTTATATTCAATATTTTTTCGTTACTGTTATCATGTACTGTCAACCTTGCCCCCCTGTTGTCATCTGCTTCATCGAGTATAAATCTTAGTACATTCTCACCATCTACTGTATCATCTAAAACATCTAACGGTTTATACGTATCATTATCTATGCCAATCCAATCCCCCACATTTGTACCGTCTTCATTCCATGTGATTAATTCCGAATATGCAAAACCTACATTCGTGTTCAATCCTAAAAGCACAACTAATGTCAAAAGTAAACTGATAATTTTCTTTTTCATTTTTATCCTCCTATTAAGCTTAACTATTGTAAGGAAGTGTATCCTTCTTTTTCCTGTAAGTCCATCATATCACCAAATGATACTACCATTCCGTCCTGAAGATAGGTTCTTGCTAACGGAATCATATTTTCAAATGATTCCCATATAAAAAACTTTACAGTTTTATTCCTATAGTCATCTAAAGTATACTTAAATGAATACCCTCCGTTTTCGTATATCAAACCTTCTGTTCCAAAATCAATAACAACCTTATTCAACACACCATTCTCATATATTACCACTATAGGTGTGATTTTATTTACACCATCGTATCGTTCTCTTAAATCACTGTATAGGTAATGCATTCCGTCCTGCTTTTCAATCGAATAAGGGATATCAATAATCTTATCGTTTACTTGTACAGCAGATTTGACAGATTTCGTTGCATCAACAGAATGATATCTAACGGCAAGGTTGTAATCTGAAACATTACCACTAAATCTGAATTTACATTCATAAGTTCCATCACTTTTTACCATTGTTTGGTTAATATATCCAAGTCCTGAATTCATTTTATTCTTAAGTACTAGAGTTACCATATCTCCGACTGTTATATCATAATCAGACAAATCTCCACTTATAACTATTGTGCTATTGAGTTTTGTATAAACAGCTTCAAATTCAGCGGATACAATATTGTTAAAACCAATGATATATAAACACGCTAAAACAACATACCTTATCAAACTATTAACCTTCATATTCGAAATTCCCTTTCATTATATTTAATCATCAACCATTTTCAAAAAGTAATCGTAATACAGAATTAATGAAGAAAATATATATTTTCTTCATTAATTTCTGTATCATTACTTGCATTAATACTCATTCAATGACAAGAACACATCTCCTGTTTCGACAAGATTTATAAAAGTATAAAGAATCTTACAAGCCTCTGCTCTTGTTGCATTTTGCTTAGGTCTGAAGGTTCCATCCTCAAACCCTTCAACAATTCCCACAGCATTCAACAAATTTACTTGCTTTACTGCACTTTCGCTGATTTCATCAACGTCTTTGAATTGATAGCTTGAACCGGTGCCCAATTCAAATCCAATATACTCAGCAACATTACTGATAATTACTGCCATTTCTTCTCTGGTAATATTTTCGTTTATATTTGCTTCACCAATCACAGTACCAGCAAAAAATTCATTTGTCAATGCCCATTTCAAATAAGGATTATACCATACGTCTGCATTCTTAGTTATATCAACATCTCCCGAAAATCTACCAAGAATTGATATAAACATCGCTCTGCTAATTGGTAAATCAGGTGCAAATATATCTTCGCCCACACCATTCACATATCTTTGTGCGAACAAATAATTAATACTGTCCTTATACCACATTCTCTTATTCAAATCAACAAATTTTGTCATTGCATCAACAATATCAGGGCCTCCACCAAGCTTTAGTACAAGATAATCAGAATATGAATACGCAACCTTTGCACCTTCTGCACTTACCCATTCCTGAATATCATTATTCTGAATTCTGAAATCAATTAACACATCATTTTTAATCTGGTCAACTACCTTTGAAAGCGGCAATGCCATTTCTACAATATATCCATCTGCATTAGGAACAATATACCCTTGAGGTATTTTGTCTTTATCATAATCAGTTCCCCAGCCTATTATTTTACCTTTTTTGGTAAATGCAGTTGAGAACGGAAGTGAGTTCAAAATTCTATCAGAGAAATTATCATTATGTGTATAATACTTTGTTCCAAAAGCATCAAGCGATATTTTTTTCTCCTGAATATATAACTCCAAAGCATCGTTTTTCCACGGATTTTCGGGTGCTGTTTCAAAAATATATGTACTTCCCGCACTCTTTACCTCTGTATCATTAACCTCTGCAAAAACATACAAATAGCTTTCATCCCATGCAAATCTTAATTCACCTGAATTTGCCTTTTTTGAATCAAGCTTTCCCGTAAACGATGTTCCTATATTAAGAACAGGACTTTTATCATATACGTTATCTTTTTTGCTGTCTATAACAGGCGTACCATATGGAAGAACTCCATCATTAGGCGGTTCATATGTAGATTTAAAGAGTACCTTGTATACAGGCGATGAACAAATCGGAGTGCCTTTTACGTCCTTTTTCGATAAATATCCCTCAACCCGGTAGTAATATACCGCCTCACTTTTAGGAAGCTCAAAATTTACACCTACTGTCGGGCTGGTAATAGTATATGCAATATCCTCCATTGCTTCATCATATGCTAATGTTGTTTTATAATAATTACAGTCATTTCTTTCCATCCACTTTATCGTAAGCTGTTCTTCCTCTATAAGCGTTTCACTGCTTCTTGGATATATAACATCAATCACATCATCATAATCATGCGAAGCCTTTTCCTTAGTTACAAGTCCTATTTTATCAAAATATTCGATAGTATTTAAATCAATAGACTTTAACCACTGTTCATTTGACACAACATTATACGAAGTACCGTTCTGAGCCTTAATGTTCTCATCTGTAACATTGGCCATATCAATATCTGTTACCAGATATTGTTCGCCTCTGTTTGACGGACCCGATGGCTTAGTATTTACAGATATATTATCAACATAGAAACAGCCTGTATCTGCCTTCATGAATACAGCTTCGTCACTTTCCCAATTATATATTCCGGCATCATTTCTTTTTTGAATATCTCGATAATAATCTACTCTGTCACGCAAATCAGGATACCTCGTATTCCATGTATCTGATTCATAGCAGCCATTTTTAAAATATCTTCGCCCCAATTCTCCCGCTGTATCGTTTGTTAATACCCTTTTTGTCAATAAATTCTGCTGATTTCCGTAATTTGCACTATTTGTACATGCATTTGCACAATCTATAGAAATATTTGCCCAAAAAATCTGATTATCTCCTGAATGAGAGCCTGCAGATGTACTCTGATTTTCTGAAATATTCTTATAGAAATATATATATTCTCCCATATCGTCAACACAGATTGAACCTGCACTGGTCTGAGCTTCCCCCGGCGGCTGATTATCATGAATATAATTATATCTTGCATGGTTGCTTATCATTGCTACCGCACCACCAAAGTAAATATTTTGTCCTTCATTACCCTGAAGAACTCCACTTCGCATTTCATTATATTCATAGATATTTTCATTGCCCCAGTTACTCATATTAATACCATCACCATAAAAATTCTCAAACAAATTATGCGACACAATATTACCGTGACCGGTAATATTTGTACAAGCACCTGTCACCTTATTGATATATGTATCCTGAATAAAGTTTCTATGCGGAACGAGTTCAGGAAGATTTGACTCACTACTTTCTATGCTTACGCCTGACCTTACATCTTCGATTACACAACCAAGTGAACCGCTTTTTTTACAGTTACTAAACCTTATTGCATTATTTGAAAATTTATAGAAGCTACAATCCTGAAGAATAACATTTTTACTATTACTCACATGTACAGCACTTAATCCGTTACTAAATTCAATGCCGTTAAAAACAACATTCGCTGCATTACTTACGTTTATCATATAATCTACTGTACGAGTGTTGATTGAAAACATATCTTCGTCATTGAGTTCGTCATTTAACGGATAATAATATATTCTTTTAGCTTCATCATCACCGCACCATTCATTTTCCATATCCAATTCTTCAAAAATGTTCATATAAAATAAATGAGAACGCACCTTAGTGTTATTTCTGAGTTTAGTAGAAATCCCTATATTGTTTGAAATGAACCCGTTACTCGAAAGCGTTTGTGCTATTTTATCTATATCAAGCACTCCCCTGAACTGGAACCACGAAATATTCATTTGACCTTCTGCCGATATAGTACTGGTTCCTTTCCATGAGAATATCTTTTTATCCTCCGGAACCCATGTTACTCTGTCGCCATCCCATTGACCCGGAACTATAACTTTTTCAACATAGTCAGTTCCTACATTCGGATATCTGGCAAGTGTCAGCTTATCGGAATTTTTATATAAAGCAGGAATTGAAGCCGCTACACCGTTTCCAAAGCCGGTAAGTTTTTCTATCCCAATCTTGTCATAGTCGATGTAATACATATGCCCAAGCATTCCCGGTGCCATTCTTCCTATTATATCAGCTGATGTGTTTTCCTCTTTTACAAGCTGCATATCGCTCCCACGAAAACACGAAGCTGTGGTTATTGTCACCTTTTCATTATTATATGCGGTTATAAACAATCCTGCATTATCCACCATATCACAATTCTGTTTTTCTATCGAAATCGGTTCTTCAAGAATATATTCTCCTTGACGTACATATATTACAACACCAGTTTGTTTTACCTTTGAGGACTCTCTTCCTACAACATCAACAGCTCTTTGAATTGTCCTAAATGGTTTTTCAATACTTCCGTCATTGCTGTCGCTACCGTCAGGCGAAACATAAAAACACGTTTCGCCTTTTACTTCAAATCTGTCAAGCACAGGAATTTCTTCAGGTAACTCTGCAACTGCCTGTTGGAATTTTTGCCAGTTGTTTCCGACTAACGGCTGATAGCCTTCCTCTTCCTGTTTTGTTAATTTTTCTCCAAAATCAACCTTAATCTCATATTTTTTCTTTATTGGCTTATATCTATACACCGCAAAGACTTGAGCTTGTGATAAAAGCATACTCACAAGGATAATCAAGGATATTATTTTTTTCATAAAATTTACCTCACTAATACTTATAGATGACAAGGTTTGGTGTACCCATATTTCCAGTTGTAGTTAAAATCCCGTGCGAACACTCTGTTCCCACACGTGAATACGTAGCAAGATCTCCCACTTTTCCTGTTGTAAGTTCGTCATTTACAGTATCATATATTAATATATTTCCTTTTGATATATCTAATGTAACCTTAGAACTACTGTCAGGGTCTACAGCAGGGTCAGCCCAACTGAACTGTACCAAATTATTGTCTGTTTCCATTATCCATACTTCCTGCATAAAGCTTGTATCATGAAAATTTGTAGAAGTATAAACAGTATTATTCCATACTTTTCTGTCTGCATCATATAAAACAATAAAGTTATCACTTGCAGTCTCCTCTTGTAAATTCTTTCCGTGAGCGATAATATCTCCTTTTGATACATGGTATTTATTATCTGTTCCAAATTTGAAGTCGTCGCCAAAGGTAAAACTATTATCTGATGTACCGCGGCACTCTGCTTGCGTTGCTCCGCTGCACATCTTTAAAGTTGTTGACACAAAACCATCTGCATTTACACTTTCATATATATCTGTAACTACTGAAAATCTACGAACAGTACTAGCCGGATATTGCGCCGCACCTTGAACGTATTTCGGATGCATTACCGCAAAATCCACATAAAGTCCATCATCTTCAAATTTATAAAACTCAACATTGCTTTTGTTAAAAGCATATTCACCCGTTTTACTACGCACATCTGCAAGTGTACCCGACATTATCTCCCCGTTAATATACGGTTCTGATACCAGAATAATAACCGCTTTAGAGTCAAAATGGTATATCGAATTCCAATTATAAACACCTCCATATGTGTGATGATACTGATACCCTGTTGCTGCCGCAGGTATATTATAAATCATTGATTTGCTTCCGTCGCTGTTGTCCGCTACAGTATCTACCATAATCAAATGCTTATTTTCATCAGCTGTGAATCTTACAGCTCTTAGTTTTAAATTCGTTTCAAAGTCCAAAAGATATTTCACTTGTTCAGGCGCCTTGACTTTAGTACCGTCAATCACTGTTTTTCTGTCTATAACATATGTATCAAGTGCATTATCTGAATATATATTAGCATAAACATATTCTCCGCCCGCATCAACATCTGAACAGTTGGTAATATATCCTGTTTTCAGTGTATCATCTGAACCAAGCTCAAAATAAGCTATAAAACCATTTGTATTCATATAAAATTCATATTTTCTTCCGGGCTTCATCTCTTTAAATATATCGTTGTTTACAAGTTCATCAGTGAAAAAATATATTCCGGACTCCGTAAGAATACTATCATCTGTTGAATAATATTCTTTAACTGTTTCACTCAGAGTTTTATAAACGCAGACAATCTGCCTTCTTTTATCATCAGCACTTTTGTATATCGACAGTACAGTATTCTTTACAAACACCTCGCTTGGTTGAATCTCAACGCCCGAATCATTTGTTAATACAACCTCAACATCTTCATAATCCTCAAGATAATATTTCTCTCCAGTCAAAACATCATATATTATATTTTTGTCCGTATCATAGCTTCCGACTACGACAGTAATATAATTATTTATAAATACTACATCAAAAATACCATCACCGTCATTATCTATGAGACGAATATATCCGTTCTCCGGAATCATAAATGAATTTGTCAAATAACTGCTATCCGTTATTGTGGAATTATTATAAATTATTGTACATTTCGTACTTATAGTCTCAGTTGTTTTTCTGTTATTATATTTAATTGTATATCTGTTGTCTGAAAAACTCTCCAAATTTTCAGCATCAATCGTCATAACCTCGTTCTGACTGTTTATTATCGGATATATTAGTATCTGTTCATCGTCCATGCTGTAATAAGCCTTTATTTTTTTACCCAAAAGCTCCTGAAAATTATGTGGATTTGACAACACCATATCTCCAACCTGCACATATCCGCTTCTTATTTTGCTCCCACCATACAGATTGCTTACAGAATCATCTTGAACAAGCCCTTCTACGACATCTATTTTTAGTACCGTTCTCATAAAATTGCCGTTACTTATGGCTCCTAATCTTGTACTTTCCGAAACGTCACACTCTAAAATATTGTAAAACATTCTGCACATATCATCATATGTGATAGTAAGTTTGTCATAAATATTGATACCATCAAGAATATCCATCTGCTCTGCGGTTTTTATATATCCATTCGGATAACCACCGTTGAACTCCGCAATATAATCAAATCCAAGCATTGAAACAATCATTCTTATTGCCTGTTTTGGTTCTATTAAATCATCGGGATAAAACTTCAAATCGTCGTATCCTCTTATAATTCCCATATCCTCCAACGTTCTTATAGCACTATAATACTCATGTTCAGTATCGACATCTAAAAAAAATTTTGAACCTGTTTTTAAAGACTGCTCATCTTCATTAAAACCTGATAGTTTTGCAAGATATTGTGCAAACTCACCTCTGGTAATAACTGTTTCAGCATCAACATCCAAATCAATTATATTGACATAGCTCATCAGTTCAAGATGATTTTCCTCTGCTTTTGCAGATACACAAATGCCACATGATGTTAACAAAATAACAAATATAAACAGAACTGCTAATTTATTGTTTAAAATTTTCATACTTCCTCCTTATCAGTTATCAGATTTATCTTTTCCAATACACTGTGAACAAGTTTTGCTGCCTGTGCTCTTGTAGCACTATCCTTTGGTGCAAGCCTATTTGCTCCTACACCGTTTACAATCCCCATACCGTAAAGTGATTTAACAGCATCTGCAGCATAATCGGCTATTTCATCATTATCTGAAAATTCAAGCGGTTTCTCTTCAGTTGTTATCAAATTTTCTTTTTTCATAAAGTTATATATCATAACAAACATATCTTCTCTTCTGATATTCATTCCGACACCAAATTCAGTTTCGCTGATTCCATTTATAACACCACTTTCATTTGCTGCCGCAATATAACTGTAATACCACGCAGATTTTGCTACATCATCAAAGCTACATTGGCAGTTTTCGGTATTAAGGTTAAATGTAATTGAAAGTATTTTTACAAATTCTTCTCTTTTAACATTATTATTGGGATTAAATCTGCCTGTCCCGTCACCGTTAATTATACCTTTTTTTGCAAGTTCATGTATAGAAGGTTTTGCCCAGTCAAATCCCTGCAAATCATCAAATACATCTGTAATTTCTAATTCATTATTCTGACTTGTATTCAGATTTCCAAAGCTTGTTCCTGAACCTCCTGTTCCTCCCGAACTGCCGCCACCTCTTAATACAGTGTTATTCTTTGAAGCAATTTTCTTTATTTGTGCTGCTACTTCTTCTGATGAATAAAAAGTTTTACCAACAAGCTCCGAATTTACACTATTTTCAGCCTTATTCCCATAAGAGAATTTAACACCTGTTAACTTTGAAAGCTCATCTATAATATCACTAATCAGCAGGTAGTTGTTGGCAGTTGTTATTTGTTTCAGCAATTCTATTTCTTTTTTTACATTCTCATCAATAGTTTTTATTGTTGTTATTGAGACAGATAACTCCGTAAAAGCATCCTTTTTTTCTGCTATTCTTTCTGAAAACAGTTTTTTGTACTTGATATTGTCATATGAATCTGTTCTTATTCCAAGAGAATCGGAATACTCATCTACAGCCGCAAAAATAGCCGAACCCGAAAGTGCGCCGGTACGAATATCATCAAACAAATTTGTAAGTTCTTCTACAGTCGCATATCGGTACTGAATATGCAGCATAGTTTCAGGCGAAAAAGCATAAATCACATAACTCCCTGCAAAACCGTAATTAAATTCTACTTTAAAGTTGCCATCATAATCAATCTCTGCAGTTTCCACGCACAGCGGTTCAACAGTACCATTCGTAACCTCATCAATATCAGTTGCTTCATTGACTAATATAATTGTTGCAAATCTGTTATTTTCAGCCTCAGAAGTTTTACCTACTATTTCAATTATACCATTGTTTATATCTGTATTTTCACCAATATATAATTCATCTGCTCTTGCTGTCAGTGCAAATGTACATAAAGCAAAGCACAGAATTAAAAATATTTTCTTCATAAAATTGCTCTCCTATTACTGCGTGAGAGATATTCAAATATCTCTCACGCAATTACTGTTTTATATTGTTTTTACAAGTACTAACGGTACTAAATCATCCAATGAATCCCATATAAATGTACGAACCTCAATATCAGAATCTGCATAATCTATAGCTGAAACTTTGACTGTTTCTGTCATTGTGTCGCTACCCGTAAAATCATAATAATCATGATATGCAGCGCCGATTAATTCTCCTGTTTCTGCATCATATACTCCAAAAATTACCGTGAAGTCCATTAGCTCCCCTGTATCATTCTTAAAATTGATTGATGCAGTTAAATCATCTCCGCTTCTTGTAAAGCTACTTGTATTAAGAATTGACATAACACCTTTATTTGTTGTTGTAAAGCTTATACCACTATCGCCAAATATTTGACTATATGCATCTGGCATTCCTACAAATGATACACTGTAATCTTCTTCACCATAAATCGTTTTAAAATATATTTTAGCTGTTCTATTGTTATTATAAAGTTCTGCATTATAAGCTTCGACTGTAAATGCAGGTGATTCATGCTCTAGAACTGCATAATCCGAAACATTCACATCATCAAGTCGTGTATCAAAATCAACTACTATATATCCTTCTTTTGGATTTGTTTCTGATACAATTCCTGTAAGTGCAGCTGATCCCTTACCATATACATTTAAGTTTCTGAGTTTGAAGTTTTCATCTGCATTTTCTGCTTGACCTGCATTTCCAAAACTAGTAAACATTTTTGTTATATTTGTTGACGTTTCTGGTAAGGTAAATGTCGTTGTTTTTGTTGCATTTGCTGCTTCGTTCATATATGTAATATATGCTTTATGCTCCGCAAAATTAATTTCATACTTGATTTTATGCCATGTATCCA
>JAZSPM010000184.1:0-2679 GCA_045537455.1 Candidatus Ornithomonoglobus sp.
CTATTAAATACCATCCTAATGATATCCTTTTCGCAAAAACAATCATAGCAAGCACTGCCTGTGTCCGTACACAGGCTCAAAATTATCACGAACAGCTATCCGCTGATCGTGACGAATTTTCTCAGGGAAGTATCCCTAACCTTCTGTTCATTTTGCTTACATTTCCCCTTGAAGTCCCAATGTCATTAAGTTAAACTATTCAAAAAAAGATACCCAACATTTTTGTTGTAAAATTGGGTATCTTTTTTATGTAATCATCTCTGCATGAAACTGGAAGTTTCTTCTCTTATATGATTTCACCAATATAGCGAACTGCCACCTCTAATCCTTTTTCGTTTTTAATTTTTTCGGATAGTTGCTTTACTTTCTGATATCTTTCTTCATAATGCAAATCCATATCTTTAATACATGTAATAATTTTTTCTTCCGTCACATTATGTCCGTCAATCTCGTCACTTGCCACTCCCAGTTTTCTCAGCATATCTGATTGTCCCTTTTGGTCTAACACATGCGGAACCGGAATAGATGGAATACCGTAAATTAAAGTAGCCGCCGATGTCCCAAATCCACAATGATGAATGACCATTTTACATTTGTCAAACAGATAACTGTGCGGAACCGAGCCAACTGCAATCATGGAATCCGGCAACTGATATTCCTGCAAAGATTTTTGGAATCCCTGCACAATAGCTCTGTATCCTGTCTTTTCAAATGCTTTGACAAACATGTCCAGTTTATGTACTTCTGCTTTATCTTCAAAAGACATTGCTCCCAAAGCCAACAGAATGGGTTTATCTCCGCTTTTCAAAAAGTTCTCAAGCGCTTTGTCCGGCTGATACTCTATTTCTTCCTGATACCAAAATCCTGTAAACACATGATGCGGCTCCCAATAAGGATTTCTTTCTTTGGCATATTGGCTAATAGGAATCAAATCATAATTTGAAGACATAATATCCCCAATATCTTTCGCGGGTTTTAAATTATATTTCTTGCGAATCTTGTTGTATGGTTTTGCAATCTGACCGGCTATTAGACTGCTAATTACTTTATTTATAAAGGTTTGATTCTTTAATTTTTCTGGAATCATCTCGGGTTGTATAGTAACATTAACTGTTGGTATCCCCAAAACTTCTGCTTCTGTTGCACCCATTTGAGCATGGGAAACTACAATCAAATCCATTCCTTTACAAGCTTCAAAAACATCTCCTGTAGATTCAATAATCATATCAAAGACAAAATTCATTGTTTTGAGCATACTAAGCATCGGATTTTTATTTTTCCCTCGAATAACTGCAGCCTCTTTTTCAATATCAATATCCGGACCAACTGGTACAAATTTTACATTACTTGATTCAATCAGTTGTTTCCAGCAAGGATGTGAACCCAGCAATGTATCATATCCATTTTTATTTAATTCCTGTGCCAAATAAATGTATGGTTGTACATCGCCTCTGGTACCCATTGTAAACATTGCTATTTTTTTCATGATATCCTCCGCAAAATTCAAAGTTTCCGCTATATCTGTACAAACAATTTTATTATACCAATTTATTTGTCACTTTAAAATAAAAGCAATTGTGTTTAGCATCATTGCGGCAAAAAATATACTACCTGTAACAAAATCTGATTTATCTTTGCCTTCTCTAGCTTTAGTTATAAAAGTAGCCCCATTGTATGCACAAACCATACTAAGCAGTGGAGCTGGCGAAAGTTCCTTCCATGTACAAATAATCACCAATATAATAAAAACTATGCACATTGTTATAATGCCTTTACGCATAGACCTTAAGTTTAACATTTCATTATAGCTTGCAACTTTTTCTAATGTGTCTTTCATTTCTTCATTCATATTCTCGCTTTTCCTCTTCCCATCAATAATTTCTTTAACATCTACCTCATAGTACTCCGCCAGTGTAATCAACATGCTCAAATCAGGCATATTATTACCGGTTTCCCATCTTGATACAGACCTTCGAGATACATTAAACTGTTCTGCAAGTTGTTCCTGAGTAAGCCCTTTCTCTTTACGAAGTTCTCTCAAGAATTCTCCAATTTTTATATGATTCATATTTCTAACCTCCTTGAAAAACATCGTATCTACTACCCACTAAAAAGTACAGGACACAAAGCGAGCAATGCCCTATTTTATTTAATGGGACACTTAATGTCTCATAACATTATCAATTAAGAAAATTCAAATTTGCGTTTTTCTTTGTTTTAGCAATTTCATACCCAAGCAAAATACAAATGCACCTAATGCAATAAAAGATCCCCACACTATATTCCAGTAAGGACTATTTACATCAAACATAAGCAATAACAAATCATTCCACACTTTCAACTCAATTGCTATTGCAAACAAGTCGAACAATACATAGCTTCCGCCGAAAATGTAAATCCAGCGCCACCAATAATTATTCTTTATATTCTTACAAAATGTTACTATTCCACAAACACAAAGAAATGCCAAAATTCCCATTAGCACAAAGTAGAATATACCTTTGCTCTCCAATATCCCAATCCAAAAATCAGCATAGGATGTTCTGTCAATCAATCCCCATATTCTATGTAAGTGAAATAGTCCGAAGAACATAAAGAACCATGGTTCCCACGCATATATTTTTTTCACTTTTCTAACCTCCAAATTCATGCATGCTTTCAATCTCTCCACAAGACTGA
>JAZSPM010000020.1:0-6882 GCA_045537455.1 Candidatus Ornithomonoglobus sp.
CCGATTATTTTAAGGTCAAATATTGAGGCTTTTGAAAATGCTTCAAGCAATAAAACGCCTATTGCAATTATTAAGGATATACTGGATGTACGCTCGGAGGATATACAAAAATCTCTCATTATACTTGACGGCTTTGATGAATTGGCTTTATTGTCAAAAGGATTTGATTGCAAAAAATTCCTTAAACATTTAGTTGGTGACCTTGATAATCTTGAAACTACCAAAGTGCTTATCACATCAAGACCAATGGACGAAATCAATGTGGATATTGAAAATGTTAAAATCAAGTCAATTGTCTGGAAGAAAGATCAGGTTATAGCTTGGTGTGAAAAGTTTAAAAATGCAAGCGAAAAAGATTCAGAAAAGCAATGGTGTGGTGAATTTATTACAAATTATGATGATTTAGCACGGAATGACTCCGACGGCAATAAAATGGATATTTTCAAAGCCCCAATGATTCTTTATCTTGCTTGCCATTCAGATTCGAAGATTTCAGCCAATGAAACAGTAGGCGAGTTTTATGACAGGGTATTCCGTGCTATAGCAAGTCGTGAACATCTGAAAAAACACATTGCTCCAAATGTGCTAAAAAATGAGAGCGAAAAAGAAAATATTATCAACTGGCAGTTTACAAAAGAACTTGCTTATCAGATGTTTCTACACGATACTCTGATTTTATCGGATTCAGATTTGATAAAAAACGCTGAAAAAAGAACGATTCAGGTACTAAAAGAAAAACGCCCTGATATAGTTGCAGATGAAAAAAATTGTGTAATTGACAGGCTTAAATATCTTGCAGTAACCCATTTTGCAAAGGAATCTTCCGAAGAAAAAGGCATAGAATTTGCCCATAAAACAGTATATGAGTATTTCACCGCCGTAAAGCTTTATGAGGATTATTTTGCTGAAATTACAGCGGATTATCCCGCTAATATAGAAATTCGAAATGGTTTAACGCCCCTTGAAAATGTATGGACAAACATTATTGAGGCGTTCAGATATAAGAAAATAGACACAGATATAGATGAAACAAGCATATTTACTTATCTCAATAAAATGAAACGTCCTGTTTATAATGGAAAAGCAAAAGATGAGGGCAAAGGTTTTGATTTTAATACTTTTGTAAAGTATTTTGTTGAGGGAATGGAACAGAAAATATTAGCGGATTTGGAAATTAAAAGCAGAGTTAAAGAATACGCAGTTAATAGTGATTTATTAACAACCCAAATAGGCTGTGCTTTTCGTAATCTAACCTGGTTTTTAACAGAACGAAAAAATGGTTTTTTTAATGAAGATGATGTTGATGAATGTAAGGATTTCAAGGAATTTATTTCAGATAAATATTCTGATTTGAATTTAGAAAATTGGAATTTGAGCGGTGCAAACTTTGAAAATGTGATATTGAGTAATGCGATATTAGTGGGAACGAATCTAAGTAATGCCGATTTATCAAAATCTAATCTTGAACAAATACATTTTATAAATGTAGATTTGACAGAATCAAATTTATACAATGTCAATTTAAGTCATTCTAATATGAAGAGAGTTCAGTTACTAGAAGCAAATATGGAACTCTCGAATCTTGATAGTTGTTTTATTTATGAATGTAATATAGAATGTGCTGAATTAGGATGCTCTAATTTGCATAATGTTACTATGATTAAAACTTGTTTGTACGGAACTACTATGCAAGGTGCAAACCTCACTTACTCAACAGTAAAAGAGTGCGATTTTACAGAAACTGAATTTAAAGAAGCAGACTTATCAGGTACTGCTTTTATCAATTCAAATTTGGATGAAGCAGACCTGAGCGAAGCAAAGTATTGTCTTGATATACGATATGAAACAAAATTTGACGAAGGATTTAATCCTGAAGAACACGGTATGATTGAAGTTGATGTTTTGGGCAGACTAGTTAAAAAATAGGAAACAGAAAATAATGTGGAGGAATATTTATGACCGCAATTGAAAACATGCTTACAAGAAGAAGCGTAAGAGCTTACAAGTCGGATATGGTGCCAAAGGAGATTATCGAGAAGATAGTCGAAGCTGGTACTTATGCCGCAACAGGAATGAACAAACAGTCACCTATAATTATAGCTGTCACAAACAAGGAGCTTCGTGACAGACTTTCTGCAATGAACGCAAGAATTATGGGAACTGATACAGACCCTTTTTACGGTGCGCCTGTGGTGCTGATTGTTCTTGCAGATAAGTCTATGCCTACTTATCTTTACGACGGCAGCCTTGTTATGGGCAATCTTATGCTTGCGGCTCACGCTTATGGTGTTGACAGCTGCTGGATTCATCGTGCAAAGGAAGAGTTTGAAACCACAGAGGGAAAGGAACTTCTCGCTTCTCTTGGCATTACAGAAGATTATGAGGGTATTGGTCACTGTATTTTAGGCTATGCACAGACAGAACCTGCTCCTGCATCACCGAGAAAAGAGAAATACGTTTATTTTGTGGAATAACATTTGCATCGGGGCTTTATGCCCCGATTTGCTTTAAAATTATTGATTTTGAAGTTGAGATATGATATAATATTTCCAATAGTATTATGAATTGCAATAGGGGAGAGATATATGGAAATCGGTGATGAAATCAAAATAAAAATTGACCGTCCCATTGGCAGTTATCATCCTGAATATACAGATATGCGTTATCCTGTGAATTACGGTTATGTGGAGGGTATCATTGCTCCCGACGGCGAGGAACAGGATGTTTATCTGCTTGGAGTAGATTATCCAGTAAAAGAATTTACAGGCAGAATAATTGCTATAATCAAGCTGAATAACGATATTGAAGATAAATGGGTAGCTGCTCCAGAAGAAATATCATTCACAAAAGATGAAATATGGGAGAAAGTTTCATTTCAGGAGCAGTATTTGATTCTGAAATAATTATAGGATGATTGAATATGAAAATTTTTATAGATGCAGACGGATGTCCTGTAACTGATATTGCTGTTAAAATAGCGGTAAAACATAGTGTGGAATGTACAATAATCTGCGATACAGCACACAGTATATATCGTGACGGAGCAGAAACAATAACTGTCAGCAAGGGTGCTGACAGCGTTGACTTTCGACTTGTTAATCTTATAAGCGAAGGAGATATTGCCATAACGCAGGATTATGGTTTAGCGGCGATGTGCCTCAGTAAAAAGGCAATTGTATTAAATCAGGACGGTAAAAGATATACAGAGTACAATATACAAGGACTTCTCGAGTTTCGTGCAATATCTGCCAAAATACGCAGAAGCGGTAGACGTACCAAGGGTATGCCTAAACGTACAGAACAGCAGAATCGTGATTTTGAAAATGCGTTGATAGCTGTGATTATGGGAAAGCAATAGGAAAATATGCATAATTGTGAATGTTCAACATCCTGAAATATGCATTATTTTAATTTTTCAACATCCTGTTTTATGCATAACTCGTTGTACAAACTATTTTTTGCCATATTCTTGATTAATTACAATTAATATGATATAATATTAAATAAGGAAGAGTAACGAAATGAGGTGCTGAACTATGGGTATATTATTGAATCCAAGTAATACTGATTTTACTAAGGCTGTCAATTCAATGATTTATGTAGATAAAAGTGAGTTGATGTGCTATACAAATTCTGTTGTCAATACAGAACAGCGATTTATTTGTGTGAGTCGTCCACGTAGATTCGGTAAATCTATGGCTGCAAATATGTTGACAGCATACTACAGCAGAGGTTGTGATTCAAGAGAACTATTTAGTCCATATAAAATTGCCAAGTCCGAATTTTTTGAAAAGCATCTTAACAAATACAATGTAATTCATATTAATATGGTACAGTATCTCGATGAAGCTAAAAACGTTGAGGATATGCTGAAATATATCGAAGAAGACATAATAGGGGATATAGCAGATGAATTTCCCGATTTAAAAATGCCAAGACGTGTAACCCTTACAAACGTGCTTGATAAGGCATTTAGTCAGTTTGGTATACCATTTGTATTTGTAATTGATGAATGGGATTGTGTTTTTCGTAAGAATAAAATAGGTACAGATTCACATACTCTCTATCTTGATTTTCTCAGAAATTTGCTTAAGGACCAAAGCTATGTTGCCCTTGCGTATATGACGGGAATACTTCCGATAAAGAAATACGGCGAACATTCGGCAATAAATGTTTTTTATGAGTATTCTATGATAAATGCAAAACCCATTTCAGAATTTACAGGTTTTACAGAAAATGAAATAAAGGTTATTTGCGAAAAATACGAAAAAGATTTTGATGAGATGAAACGCTGGTATGACGGTTATTGTCTTGATGGATTATCAATATATAATCCTAAATCAGTAGTGGAGTCTATAATCCGAAATTCTTACAGTAATTATTGGACTTATACAGAGACATATAGAGCATTGCAGGATCATATTCAGCGTGATTTTGACGGCCTCAGGGATAAAGTAACTAAAATGATAGCTGGTGAGCGTATAAAGGTTAATACTGCGAAATTCCAGAATGATATGACATCGCTCAATAGTGCCGATGATGTATTAACGTTACTTGTGCATCTTGGCTATCTTACATTTTCATCAACTAACGGAAATGATACAGGAGAAGTCTGGATACCAAATAGCGAAGTACGTCAGGAGTTTATAAATTCCATAGAAGATGGTGGTTGGGAGAATCTTGTAAAAGCTATAAAGTCATCTGATTTACTTCTTGACGCAACATTAAACGGAAATGCTGAAAAAGTAGCAGAATTGATTGAACAATGCCATAGTGAAAATACATCAATCCTTCAGTATAATGACGAGAATTCTCTTGCGTGTGTTATATCGATTGCGTATTATACTGCTCAGAATAAGTATATAATGCATCGTGAATTGCCAACTGGTAAAGGGTTTGCAGATATGGTATTCATACCGAGAAAAAATGTTAATTTACCTGCTATTATTGTTGAGCTGAAACACAATAAAACTTCAAGTGCTGCAATTGAGCAAATCAAGCAGAAAAGATATACTGATAAGATAGCCCAGTACACTGGTGAGATTCTTCTTGTAGGTATAAACTATGATGATAACAAGGGACATACTTGCGAAATCGAAAAAATTTTGAAAGAGTGATATTGTTTTTACCGCAAAAATCTATTGCAATTTGGAATGATTTTACTTTTTGATTAAAATTAGGAAAACAATGCAAAGCATAAATTTTTATTTGACAAGAAAAAGACATAATGATATAATTAAAATACAATAGTGAAACTAAAAAGTTGGCAAATAACAGATTTTATCTTTTTAATAAATTGAAAGTAGTTAAAAGGGGGCTTAATAATGTATCATATAATGAACAAAGACCGAATAATAGCAGAGTTTGTATATGTACAGAATGAATTAGGTACAGCAGTTCCACAGCTTGTATCAGGAAGCCTTCCGACAATATACGGCGATATGAAACTGAAAAGTTGGCTGGAAACTCGTCGAAGTGCCAAGCATCGTGCAGAGATTGCACGAATGTTGCGAAATCTTGGAATGACCGATATCAAGAGCTTTATTGACATTTCACTCGGTTTAACTCTTACTGATACGCTGTGGGTAAAGGAAGAACATTCAGACAGTACATGGGCTGATGTAAATCTTTATGACAACGAGTTCAGCGAGATCGTCTCACAGACAGCCTTTATGGGTGGAATTTCTGACTTGAGCTTTAAGACTACTTCGCCTGAATATGGTACTGATGGTATGCTTCCAAAGTGTTGGATAAGACGTAATGATGACGTATACCTACTGAAAGGTGGAACCAAAGGATTCAATGGTGCTGGATACGAACCATACTCCGAATTCTTTGTTTCACAGCTCGAAGCTGCACTTGGTATAGAACATATAGAATATGATCTTGACTGCTACCATGACCGGATAGTGAGTAGCTGTAAGCTTATAACATCAAAGAAAGTCAGTATGATTCCTTCAGTTTACTACTTTAAGTGTTGTTCAGAATTACCTGAATATCTTGCCTGTGCTGATAATCTCAATGTTGGTGAGAAACTGCGGGATATGCTTATACTTGATGCTTTGACTTGTAATTACGATAGACATTTGAACAACATACAGTTTCTTGTGGATTCAGAAACTTTTGAGATAATTGATCTTGCACCTGTATTCGATAATGGTATGGGATTATGCAGCCATTGCAAGAATGAAACTGTTGAAGCGTTTATCGAGTATGGAAACGACCATGTTCCGTTTGCATATTACAGCTTCGATGACTACATCCCTCAGCTTATGAACAAGGATATGTACAACAGAATTAATAGAATTAAAAATTTCAGTTTTGCCAATCATAAGGACTATCCTGTTTCGGATGAGAGATTGATTGCTTTGAATGGATTCATTCATAATAGAATAAACAGATTACTTGAGTTGTATAATGGATAAGTATATAGAGAAATAAAAAGCCTCTGAAAGGAGGCGAAAGCAATATAGTTATAATTAATTAGATTAAATTGTTCCTATTATCGATTTAGACTGAAAATGAAAAGTGGCAGCAACGCGTACAGCAACCCGAGAGAAAAACTCTTCGCAATGTTTCGTTGACAATAAGTAAAAAAGCTCTATTTTACGCACTATTTGCCACTTGGTAACTCTAGGTGATACATGGCTTGAATAACTCATAACCCGAAGGTCGTAGGTTCAAATCCTGCCGCCGCAACCATTTAGGTGAACTGATTTAGATCACTAGCACGAAAAGCCTGATTATTTGGGCTTTTTTGCTGCTAAAACGCCAAAATTTTTTAGGGTGAAACCGTGGATGTTTTTCGAGAAAAAACGCTATGGAACAGGATTCAAACTTAAACATTGAACGAAATTCACTGCTTTTGAGTAATGTCCGCTC
>JAZSPM010000077.1:0-11225 GCA_045537455.1 Candidatus Ornithomonoglobus sp.
TTGCGGCGAGGCTTTGTTTGTTGCAGAAGTTAATCCTGAAGATTTATATTCGGTAATTCCAATTTCTACTCCATTTTTCCTATAATTTGTACAGACTTGTGAAAAAATCAAAATCAGTAAAACCCTTGACATAAAGGGTTAAAAAGTGTTATAATAAGTTATAAAATTGTCAGAGGTGTATTCTCTGATAAAAAATCGGATAAAGAATTTATAATATAAACAACAAAGGAGATTTTTAATTATGAAAAAAATTATAAGTCTAATTGTAGCGGCTTTTATGGCTGCTCAGATGATACCTGTTGCATTTGCAGCACCGGCATTGCCGACACTTAAGGAATGGGGAAACGATGAAAACGGATTACTTCCGTCTGAGTTTGCATTTATAATTAACGAAAACGACTCGGAATTATCATATAAGTTTTCACTTTACAAAGATAATTCATTGGTTCATGCTCAGATTTCAAGGTTTCACGGCGATAATGTAATGGGTGACGATTTTAAGGATTTCGGTGAAGAGATAGTTGAAAATGGCTCAGGAAATTACAGCATTAAAATAGGTACTCTTGAAAAGTCAGAAGATGACTACGGTGACTATGATAATACTACTGATATTCCTGTATTGGAAGAAACTGAAATGTCAGAGGTTTTCAAATATACTGCTCCGACAAAAAAATATCACACACCTACAGACTTAAAAATCACTGACAATGTTTTAAGCTATAAATACAGAAACGACGAAAGAACATGGCATGACGTGGATTGTTATGTTCAGTATCCTGACGGAGAAGAGTTTTTCTTCCATGGCAGAGGCGGAGGTAGCTACAAGGAAGTAGATATTACAGAGTTTATTGAAAAATTCAGTGTCAGAGTGGATAGTATTGAAAAACGTGATCCTGTAAAATATGACAGAACAAAAGCAAAAATGTTAATAAAGGTTGTTGTAAGACCTTTAAATGTTCTTTCAGCAGCACCAAGCGATGCGGCATTAATTTATGTAGACGGTGTCGTTGCTGAACCAAAAGAAGAACCTGCAGAACCTCAGGCAACACCAGAAACAGAAGCTGATGCAGAACCAACTATAACAGTAACATACGACGGTTCACCTATAGAGTTTGATCAGCCTCCTGTTATTGAAAACGGCAGAACCTTAGTTCCGTTAAGAGCAATCTTTGAAACACTTGGTGCTACTGTTGAATGGGATGGCGAAACACGCTCGATTGCCGCAAGAAAAGGTGGTACTATTATAAGATTAACTGTTGACAGTACAAAAGCAACAGTTAACGGAGAACAGGTTGGTCTTGATGTTCCTGCTAAGGTTATAAACGACAGAACTCTTGTTCCTGTAAGATTCATTGCAGACTGCTTCGGCGTTAATGTGGAATGGGATCAGGAAACACTGACAGTAATACTTACAAGCAACTAAAAGGAAACGCAATCATGATTAATACATTAAAAACCCGACTGAAAAATTCATTTTGTTCATACGATAAAAACGAAATCCTGCAAATTCTTTCGTTGTTTAATAAAGACGGAAGCTTCAGAGATGTGGATTATTCAGACACAACAAGAGGAACATGGCTGACAAACCGTCATCTTGTGCACACAAAAATTCTTGCGGAATGTAACAGTGACCCTGAAATCAAGGACAAGCTTTTAAAAACCGTTGATTTCTATAACGGAAAGCGAAGCAATCCTTACAGCGAATGCAATACCGCACATTGGATTTTAAAGTATATGACACATCACAGAGACGGATTTTATTCGGCTGTGAGAATGTCATCAAAAGATGTAAAAGGCGGCGACAGCAACGGCGTAGATGAAAATGATTTAATAAACGGTGAAAATGCTCTTGACGGATTTGGCGGTTACGGTGTATGCGTGTATATGCGTGACGGTATGGAATATGATGATATATTCCCTGTACTTGATTGGGGCTGTATGCCGGGAACAACCACTCCCGATGTTGAGCTTCCTTTAGGACTCGGAGTTCTTTCGGATACCGAATTTGTCGGAAGTGTTTCCGACGGATTTTATGGGATTTCAGCGGCGGATTTTAAAAAGACATATACATATGATGGCGAAACAGTATCGTTTGGCGGAAAGAAAGCGTATTTCTTCTTTGATGAATGTGTTGTACACTTAGGTGCCGATTTATATTCAAATTCAGCAAAGGAATTTCATACAACATATGACCAGTGCCTTTTGAATGGTGATGTTCAGGCGGTTACATATAAAAATGCACTGTATGCGGTATTTTATAAAGCCGGCAGTGTGGAGTATAACGGTCAGACTGTTGAAGCCGACAATGCGTGCATGGTTATTTTAAATGATAAAAATCTATACTCTGTATAAAAACAATATTTCGCTTGAAAAAATAAAATAAGAAAGGAATAAAAAATGGCTGAAAAATATGGCACAGTGCCTCCGAAATTCACAAAAGCATGGTGGGGGTACTTTTGGGATTATTACAAAATTCACACGATTGTAATAGCATTTTTGATTATCGCAGTTGTAACAACTGCGGTACAGTGTGCTACAAAGGAAAAATTTGATTTAACAATGACATACGCAGGAAAGCTTTCGTATGATACAGAAGCAACAGAAAAGGTTGAGGCGTTGTGCGAGCCTTTCATTGAGGATGTGGACGCTAACGGAGAGAAGAACATATTTTTCCAGGTAATGACAATTTCGGGTGAAAAGGGCTTTGAGGAATACGATTACGCTCTTACAACGAAGCTTCAGCTTGAATATCAGCTGGAAAATTCCTTTATCTTTATGTATGACCAAAAACAGCTTGAGCCTATGATGAAGCTTGATTATGTAGATGAAATGTACGTTCCTGTTTCGGAATGGGCAGGCGATGTTGATGAAAGCAAGATTATAAAAGCACCTAACGGAATAGGCTATGCAGTTGATATTTCAGACAGTAAGCTGTTCAATGATAACGGCATCTACTGCGAGGGTACATATTTAGCATTGAAGATGAACTTTAAGCCGGAGCAGGCTCCGGCATTTGAAAGCTCAAAGAGCATTGCAAAAGAAATTATAAAATAAGGATTGATAGATATGGCAGTTGTAATGACGCAAAATGCCAAAACTGAATATGAGCTGTTTTCGGAATACCGTGATACACGTTCACCACAGGTTCGTGATGAGATTGTTGAAAAATATATCTATATTGCGGAAATCCTGTCACGGCGGTTTATAAACAAGGGTGTGGAATATGACGACATCTATCAGGTTGCGAGCATGGGCATTTTATATGCTGTAGAGCGTTTTGACCCTGACAGAGGCGTAAAGTTTCCGACCTTTGCAACACCTACTGTTCTTGGAGAAATCAGAAAGTATTTCAGGGACAAGGGGAGCTTTGTTAAAATTCCGAGAACTCTGTATGAGGTGTTCTATAAAGCGGAGCGTATCAGGCGTGCAAACGAGGAGGCTTCGCATCAGGAAATTGCCCGAATGCTTAATCTATCTGTGGAAACGGTTGAAGAAGCATATTCTTTGGGCGATGCGGCGTTTATTAAATCACTTGAGGATGAGGCATATGCTGATGGTCAGATGAATCTGGGTAATGTGATAGGCTCGGAGGATGACAGATTCCTTATGATTGAGAATAAGGATTTTGTACAGCGGTGCATGGATTCTCTTGAAGAAAAGGAACGTCAGTTCATAAAGCTCAGATATTACGAGAACAAAAGCCAGACGGCTGTTGCTCAGGAGCTTGGCATGACTCAGATGCAGGTTTCGCGATTTGAACGGAAGCTGTTGAAGGAATTAAGAGATTTATATTTTAATAATTAATTATAAATAAAGAAGGGAAAGATATAACTATGAATCAGACAAAAAAAGAATTTATTGAATTTATGATGGCTTCGGACGTACTTCGTTTCGGAAGCTTCGTAACAAAGAGCGGAAGAAACACTCCGTACTTTGTAAACACAGGTAACTACAAAACAGGTAAGCAGATTGCTGAGCTTGGTAAGTTCTATGCAAAGCTTGTTAAGGAAACAATCGGTGAGGAGTTTGACTGTATGTTTGGCCCTGCTTACAAGGGTATTCCTCTTGCAACAACAACGGCTGCTGCTCTTTATAACGAGTATAAGATTGACAAGCCGTATTTCTTTAACCGTAAGGAAGAAAAAGACCACGGCGAGGGCGGTTCATTGGTGGGCTACAAGCCTCAGAACGGCGACAGAGCTATTATTATCGAGGACGTTATAACAGCAGGAACAGCCGTACGTGAGACAATGCCTATACTAAAGGGTGCGGCTGATGTCAGTGTTGACCATATGTTTATTTCAGTTAACCGTTGTGAGTTCGGTCAGAATCCTGAAAAAACAACTGTTATGGAGGTTATGGAGGAGTTTGGAATTAACGTTCATGCTATCGTAACAGTTGAGGATATTTATGAGTATCTGAAAGAAAATGGCGAATATGCCGATGTATTAAAGGGAATGGAAGAGTATATGGCAAAATATTGCGTATTATGATTGTCATGAGGGGATTTAGCATCCCCTCAAACTCCCCTGCTTTGGTGGTTGTTATTGCCGTTCCCAAAGGGAATATATAAATTTTCACAGCTCAAACAAGCGACAGGCTGCAAACTCGCTGCTCAAATTTATATAAACCCTTTTGTCACTGATATATTTGATAAGTTTAAAAAAATTTTGATTGACTTGTTTAATAAATGGCTATTTGTTCGGTGCGAAAAATCGAGAAAGCATTTCATATCTATGTTTCGATTTTTTTGTTGGGCACGCAACGTAGTGCCAAAAATCGGAATGTTGATATGATTTGCTTTCGAGATTTTATCTATACTAAAGCAGAGATTAACAATATTCCCTTTGGGAATAGTAATTTTGTCTTACAAAATAAATATATAATATATGAAAGAAGGGATACATATATGAAATTTAAAAAATTATTTTGCGGACTTTTAACAGCAGGTATGCTTTTTGGCGTATCGGCATTTGCAGAAGGTGAGGTCATTTCTGTAATGGTTGACAATGAGGCGGTTACTTTTGACCAGCAGCCGGTCATTATTGACGGGAGAACTCTTGTTCCTATCCGAGCCGTATTTGAAAAAGCCGGAGCATCTGTTGAATGGGATCAGGATGCACTGACCGCAACCATCAAAAATAAAAAGAATACAGTTACAATAAGCCCGAATAATAATGTTATGTACAAGAACGGAAATGCAGTAGAGATTGACGTTCCCGCACAGACAATAAACGACAGAATTTTAATTCCCGTAAGAGCAATTTCGGATGCACTTGATTTCGGTGTTACATGGAACGGCTATCAGAACACTGTTCTTATAGCAACAAACAACAAGCCTTACCGTCCGTTCTCAGCCTCAAAGAGAGGCTTCAGAGAAGTTTCTGCCATTGCGGATTTTTATGTTGACGGTTCATGCGTGAACAGCTCGGCTGATTTGAACGGCGACGGCATAAATGAGGTTGTTTCTTTTACAGAAGCTCTTGAAACCTATAATTCAGAATCACCGTTGCTTGTAATAAATGATGTGGATTATACAGCTATGATTGAAAAGGACTTTATTGGTATACAGTCATTTGCTGTTATAAGTGCAGACGGAACAAACAAACAGGTTGTTATTACAGGTAGTGAGGGTGGCGTGAATTGTGCGCATTTCTATACATATAATGGAAAGACTCTTGTTGATTTAGGTGATAACCCTGTTATAAGCTTCGGCGAAAAGCTTCTGTTTGATGAAGCTTCATATATTATATCAGACCTGCACGGTATATGCTTTACTGATATAATGATTACAGGTAGCTTCT
The DNA here is from genome assembly GCA_045537455.1 of Candidatus Ornithomonoglobus sp. GTDB lineage: Bacteria > Bacillota > Clostridia > UBA1381 > UBA1381 > Ornithomonoglobus_A. Next base: position 5,805 of record JAZSPM010000077.1, read on the forward strand.
ATAAGCTTGAAAATGGCGGTTTAAAATATTACAAGCTTGCAAAAGCAGAAGAAATTGCACCGAGAGTTCTTAAAAAGATATATAAGGACAGTGTTGCATTCATCAAGATTCAGACTGATAATTTTGAACCGGGTACATACAAGTATCTTAAAGACTATGATATGATAACATCATCTTCAATTCAATATTTGAATCTTCTGGAAATGTATGTTGATTCCAAATCGCCTGACAGGGTAGAGTTCTTTGTTGAATTAGAGGATGGGGAAAAGGCTGTTCTTATTCCATATAGACCGTAAGATTGGCATATAAAATGTTTTCTGTCTTTATCAAAAAAAGCTTAAGGAGTTTGAAAATGAAAAAATTAAAATTTCTGATTATGCTGATGCTGATGCTGATTCCTGTATCGGCACACGCATACAATGTAGTTGATTTGCCTGAGGAAATGACCTTATCCGATGCGATGGGAATATTTTCGGGTGAAGAAATAACAAAAGCTACAATTTCAAATGTTGAGGACTGTAAGTATATCGACATTACAAAAGATGAAATAAATGATTTCTATTATGCTGTAAGCAACATGAAGGTTTACCGTACAATAAATCCTACTCCGTTCAGGGGTACGGCAATCAATTTATATACATCATCGGGAGTTGTCAGCTACTACGTTGGTTCGGGTGTTCAGATTGGCTTATACGGTGCTGATAATTATATCTGTTATAAGGTCAGGGGAGAGGACGAGGTTTTCCTTACTTATCTTGACACAAAGTATAAGGACAGCACACAAAAGAAAAACGGTGAACAGATTCATGTAAACACAAGTAATGACTTTTTGAAGCTTCCTTCTGCCGAATGGGCACAGGAGGTTGTTAAAACAGCGGCAAAGCAAAGCCTTGTGCCATACCGTCTTACAACAAAGTACAGTGCGAATATTTCCCGTGAGGAATTTTGTATACTTGTAGGTCAGCTGATTACGGTTACATCGGAATATCCAAGTCTTGAAAAATATGTTCAGGATAAAAAGGGTGCATATCTGAAAAATGTATTTTCAGACTGTCAAGGAAAGGATTCTTCAATAGATATTTTGCATACATTGGGAATTATAAACGGCAGAAGCGAAGGCATCTTTGATCCTGACGGAACATTGTCACGTGAGGAAGCGGCAAAAATTATTACATCTGCCGCAGAACAGTTTATTTTTATCAACTCAAGCCAGGTTCTTTCATATAATGACAGACACACAATATCAGGCTGGGCATATCATCCTGTTCAGTGGGTAACTGAAAAAGGAATTATGAACGGAATGGAGAATAACTGTTTTAATCCCGGTGCATACTATACAGTAGAGCAGGCGATTGCAACTGTAAGCCGCTTGTTCAGTTATATCAACAGTATGATTGTATAATTGTGCAGATTCGACAATCAATTATGAAATTTCAATGAACTTTTTTTAAACTTTTTCTATTGACATTTCATAAAAAAATGATATAATAATTATACAAAATATTTCATGGAAGAACATTCGGCTTATTTATAAGATAGGTCGGGTGTTTTTCATTATTAGCACATTAAATTTTATTTGACTTATTTCGTTTGCTGTGATATAATGATATTATACATTGTGCAAAGGAGATGAACACAATTTGAAGATACATGAATCGGCTGAAAACTATCTTGAAACAATATTGATGCTTTCGACGAAAAAAAGTTTTGTTCGTGCAGTGGATATAGCGCACGAGCTTGAATATACAAAAGCAAGTGTATCCATTGCTCTTAAGTCACTTAAAAACGGCGGCTATATAGATGTTGATGAAAACGGCGGAATTAAACTTACTGACGGCGGTCTTGCAATCGCCGAAAAAATATATGAACGTCATAAGGTTATTGCCAATCTGCTTATCGCTATGGGAGTATCAGAGGAAACGGCGTACAATGACAGCTGTAAAATTGAGCATGACCTCAGTGCAGAAAGCTTTGATATGATAAAAAGATATATGATAAAGCATGATATGATGTAATCAATTAAAAGGACCTCATTTGTTGAGGCCCTTTTTACTTATCTTAATATTTCAGGTATACCGTTGTCATTTACGTCGTACTCTATTGTAATTGTATGACCGTTTTTAAGGTTGATAAACAGATTGGCATTGTATGAGTCAAAGCTTCTGTACGCATGACCGAAATAATTGAATATTTCCCTGATTTGTTCTGTATCAGTTATAATCTTATCGCAGTCAATAGCTTCTTTTGTTGAAATATCCGCTGTTGATACATATAAAGACGATACCTCAACCTCTGTTGTTTCACGTTTTCCGTAATGGTTAATTCCGATTTCCTTTATATCCTCGGCCTTCGGAAGCTTATTATAGAAGCCAAGCTCATTTAATAAAGCGATTGTGTTTGTGTAATCGTCTCTTATATAATACGTTTCATTTATATGAGGGAGATGCTCATCAGGAACGTTTGAACCGTCCTCAAACACACCATGAGGCTTGTAATATATTTCTACTCTTGTATATTCGGGAGTTCTGCGTACATATTTATCATATGCAGTCTTTGCGGTGTCTGCCTTTAAGGCTTCTATAAATCTTTCCATTATCTTCTTTTCATCTGCATTGTCTGAATGATACGTTGTGCCTGTGTGATTTATACGCTTGTCCTGAACATTTGCTGATATAAATGTCTTTTTGTTTTCTTTTAAAACAGGGAAGTAAATCTTTCTTACATCCATACTTTCAACTACAGGCTGTAATGTGAGCTTGTGTGTATCATATTCCGCAAGATATGCACGTGACATTTTCATGCCGTTTTTAAGAGTGTATGTAAACTCAACGCCGAGTCCCGGCTTTCGGTTTTCATCATCAAGACGTACCTGAATCAGATTGTCGTGCAGATTTACAATCTTCTGAATTGTGTCAGGGTCAGTAATTATACAGTCGGTATTTTCAAATATAATCTGTTTGTTATCAACTCTATAGCCTCTGTAATAAGAGCCGTTCATATAGCTTACATCACACTTGAATTCAATTTCTTCAATATCGGCAGCCTTTGGCAGACGGCGTTCATATCCGAACAGGTCAGTGGTAAAGCAAAGATGAACAATACCAACGCATACACAAAATACAAGTATCGGCTTATAAACAGTTTTAACCCTGAAGCTCTTTTTGACTATCATTTCCGCAATAATAATTCCGATAACTCCGAACGGAATAAGCATCCATATGCTGTTTTGTCTCATCAACGCTGACAGATACGCATAGCCTGCCGCACCTGCACATACTGCCACTCCGTAAACAAACACATAACGAAGCTTTGGAAATGCAACGATTTCACCGTTGTTTTCAAGATTACGTTTTCTGTAAAGCATAACAGCAATACCTAAGAACACCGCCGTGAGGATTACATATTTCAGAATATTTAACGGACGGAAATAAAAGTCCTCAGGGAATGCGTACAGGAACTTTGTTATAAAGTCACCGGATTCATAGCTGTAGCCGTAAACCTGCTGGTCACAGAAGAATTTAATGAATACTTCAGCAATATACGGTAATGCGGAGAATATGTATGTAAATACTATTCCTGCAACGCTGTTGCCTGTTATCATCATAACCACCGACGTAACGGAAAATGCAATAGCCGCATAAATGATATAGTGCAAAGCCCATATGAACAAATGTGAAATTCTGTAGTTTCCGGCAACCGACGGATGAAGTCTGAATATAAGCAGTACAATCACATTTAATATGATAGGTAGAACTATCATTACAAATCCGCTAAGAACGTGCGACCAGAAGAAGGTGCTTCGCTTTAATGGCAGACCGTGAAGACATGCAACGGATTTGACCGAGTTCAGATATGAGAATATCAATGCACATAACATCGGCGAGAATAACAGGGATATAATCATCGCAAGTGAGCCGTCGTTATAAAAGATGGAACGGTTATATGTTTCCGGCAAGATAGTTTCCGGTACAAAGTCTACCATCGGGTACGAAACGATTTTATCGTATATAAATATGAATGTAAAGAATACCAGGATTGCAAGAGTATTCAGTGCAGAAACCCACCAGAATCGCTTGAAATCGGATTTTATAACGCTTTTATTAAAGAATGATGTTTTCAAACTCATAACCCATACCTCCTAACTCATAGATAAATACTTCTTCAAGGGTAAGTGGAAGAATATCGCATATAATCGGATTTTTGGAATTGATTTTTTGTATAATATCTTCGGTTTTTCCCTTTGCAATAACCAAGTGGACACTTCCGAACTGCTCATGATGCAGAATTTCAATGCCGAGGTCTGAAGGGAACTCACCGTTAAAGGCAAGCTGAACCTTGTGGATATTTCCCTTTACGTCATCAAGTGCCTTTTCAAGTACAACCTGTCCCTTATGCATGATGCCTACGTGGTCGCAAACATCCTCAAGCTCACGCAGATTATGGCTTGAAACAAGCACCGTTGTTCCGTTTTCTGCAACATCCTGCAGCATAAGCCTCCATACGTTTCTTCTCATTACCGGGTCAAGACCGTCAACAGGCTCGTCAAGAAGCATAATTTTGGGCATCGTACAGATTGCCAGCCAGAATGCAACCTGCTTTTGCATACCCTTTGAAAGTCTGCGTACACGACGTGAAGTATCTATTTTAAAAATTTCCTTTAACGATTCAAATCTCTCCCAGCTCCAGTTCGGGTAAATTCCTGCATAGTATTTTGCTGTTTCAAGAATTGAATATGTAGAGAAGAAAAACAAATCGTCGCTTATAAGCACCATATCGTTTTTGATTTCATTGTTTTCAAATACGGCTTGACCGTCAATTTCAATCTCGCCTGAATTTTGAGTGTATATTCCTGCAAGATGTTTTATCAGTGTGGTTTTCCCTGCACCGTTAGGACCAATAAGCCCGTAAACCGAGCCTTTTTCTACGTTGATGTCAAGCCCGTCAAGTGCGTTAAAGCCGTCAAAGGTTTTAACAAGCTTTTTAACCTTAATCATAATATCATTCCTTTCTGTATGCATCATCAAGATGCCTTTTTATTTCATCATATCCTATACCGCAAAAGAGCATTTCATTTAAAAGTGTGTCGAGCTTTTCAAACATTTCAGCATTTTCGGTATGCTCTGCGACTATTTCCCTCGGTGCAACAAAGCTTCCGCTTGCTCTGCGTGAGTATATGTACCCTTCGCTTTCCAAATCCTTGTATGCTTTTTGTATGGTATTTGGGTTTATTGCAAGTGATGAAGCTAATTCTCTTACCGACGGGATTTTTTCGTTTTCCGTCAGCACACCTGTGATAATCAGCTCTTTGAGCTTTTCTTTAATCTGCTCATACAGCGGACGGTGGTCGCCGAAGTCAAGCGTAATCATTTTGTTTTCCTCCTTTCAAAAACTGTATTAACTGTACTAATACATATAATACAG
>JAZSPM010000083.1:0-2200 GCA_045537455.1 Candidatus Ornithomonoglobus sp.
GCAAAGCACATATCTGTATATATGGGTGTTTTTTGTCTTTTTGTTGACAACATTCCTTATGCCAAAGCCCGGTATACACAGTGATAATCCGATTGAGAAAAAGCAGGCGTTATCAAATCTTTTTCATTTGCTGATGAAAAAATTTTTGATAATGCATATAGCGCCTACAGTTCTTGTCGCATTAAGCTTTGCAATAACATACATAAATGATAGCCCCCTTCGCTCACACACAGAAAGCATCATCACCACATTGTCCCTCCTTTGCTTTTGCATCAATTTCTTCTTTCTTATTCTGCACAGACCCTCAATTTCTGTTTCTGCAAAGAGTAGATGCGATCATGTTTACAAATACGATGAAGACGGAAATATTCATTTGTCTACCTTTAGTAAATGGTTTATTTTTATACCAAGTTTAATTGTTTTTGTCTTTTTGTTGATGCATTAATCAAATTCCTAAATCGCTGACAGTTAATATGCAACTACAAAATAACTTGGAGTGTTTAATATGAAGTTTTTCAAAAAGTTCATAGCGGTTGTGCTTGCAATTATTTTTATTGTGTGGGGACTTCCGATGCTCAAATGCGAATACCTCACCGCGCGGCACGGGCATGAGTTTTTATCAATCGAAGATGCTCGCCTTGCTACAGACTTTAAAGTTTTAACCTACAAAGATAACTTTGCAAGAATATATTATATAAATTTTGATGGAACTTCAGGATATATTCATAATTACGTTAAGCAAGACGGCAAGTGGATTTATAATGAATGGGAAGATGGTGGCTGGTCGGTCTATGGAACTGCAGATGACTCGGTATGGCCGTATTTTTGGCATATGTCAAATTATGAAAAATTCAGAAGATTTGAACTTAATGAGGATAAAAGTTTCTTTTCAAGTTTCTATGTTAAAGATGACAAAGTATATATAGAATGTGACGTTGTAATCGATAGTCTCATAGATTTTGATATTGAGATGTGCGGTTCCTTCAAGCGCGATGAAGGAAAACTTTTAAAGCACCCTGTAATTTACGCATATGATAAAGAAACCGGAAGTGACAAGTTTCATCTTGTGCAAGGCAGCAACAGCTTTAGGGTTGTTTTCATTGGTGACTACGGCGGTACACCTCAAAAAGCAGACAGACTCCTGCCCTATATTTATATATACCCGTATAGCAATTAAACTAAAATGCTTATAACCACAAAAAATCCTCCGATTTTTCGGAGGATTTTTTCACTTAAACTAATCTTTATCTCTGAATAATAAAGTAATACGGCGTTTGTGTGACGGTATAGCCCTTGCTGTCTTCAACCTCAATCAGTATGCTGTAGCTACCCGGTGTGTCCGCACTAAGCGGCATTGTTATCACACCCTGTTCCAGAACTTTTTGTGTCAGACCAAAGCTTTCATACTGTCCGCTGTCATCATTGCGGAACATCATTGTAGCCTTAACTTCCAAATCACTTGTTATATTCTCGAACTTTACATTTACTTTTATCGTTTCGCCAAGAGCATATATGCACTTTCCGTCATCGGCAGATTCAACCTTTATACTTGGCTTTGTTGTAGCTTTTTTGTTTAAAGTAAGGTCTCCGCTACAAGCTAAGTCGCCGCACATTGGAGAAGTTCCCGCCATTGTATCGGATATCATCCAATCGCATTTGAAATTGTATGTCTGCGCATCACTCGGGAACATGTCGGATTCAAGTGTTATGACAACATTTTTGCCCTCTAAAAGCCCTAAGGGTAAAATAAATGCTTTATCAACATTGGGATAGCACTCTGTGGTCAAGGTTTCACTTCCGTCTTGCAGGGTAATCTCAATGTGCGCATCGGCGGGTAGCGCGGCTTGCGGTTTTAAAAGTAACGCTGCCCGTCGGCTCTCCCATTTTGATGCTTTAAATATCTTTGAAAACTCAAGTGTTATGTCTGCAGATAAGCCATCTGCAGCTGCAGACATATCAAATCCGATATCGCTTAACCTTATTGCCTTTGAAGTGTTTAAGTCGCTAATATTGGGATTGTCACTTATTTTTTCAGCAAACATAGAGATATCGAGCTTGCTGCCTGCGCATCCGTCTTTTGTCTGCGAGAAATCGACAACAAACTGCAGCTTTGCATTTGCGCCGATATTCCCTGAAAAAGATGCTGTTTCACCCATTGCAGTAAAATCAGTCAGTGCTATCGATGTAACTTCGCCTGATT
>JAZSPM010000066.1:0-35842 GCA_045537455.1 Candidatus Ornithomonoglobus sp.
AATCCTGTTCCTGCTGCATAGTTACACCCTAAGAATCCGCATAAATTATTTGTCGGTTTCAATGCCAACGCGACAGCAGGCTTGAAAACGATAATTATGCGGTAAGGTAGTTTCACTCCCTGAAAGTTTAAATCTCGATTGCGCCAACGCCACAGGGAGTGTAACACCTTAAAATCGATAATAGGTCAAATTCAATAGAATTTAAAGAAATTTGAGACAAAAAGTATCAGGGTAAGGTCTTAACACTACTGAAATTTTTTAGGTCGAAAATATTCTAAGAATTAAAGACGATTGAGACCTCAAAAAACGATTATATGCGTTAATCCAAGCCTCAAGGCAGGGTTCAGAGACAAAACAATTCGGGGTAAGGTAGGTACACCACCCTGAAAAGTTAATCTCTCGAGCCGAAAAGAAAAGCCCTATGGTAAGACCTTAAAATCGATTTATAAGAACAAGCGAAGGTACGAGAAAGCACCTGACGGGGCGCCCCGAGGAACGAAAAGTACGAGAAAATGATAGAAACAGGATAAAGCTTGGTGCGTTATCCGCTCCAAGCCCCCTTACATCGCCGTGCGAAGCCCGGCGGAGAGTTTCTAAAATGCATCTGCTGGTGCTGTGTTGGTGTCTGTTATGCCATCTGACCGCATTGTATAAGGGTGCAGTAGGTGTAATAACAGGTGTCTTCAAAATTACAAATTTTTTTAAGATTGGAGTGTGAAATTATGAGTAAAGTTGTTATAAGAACACATTATTCTGTGGGTGGCAAATCAGTCGGCGGAGGGTTCACAAATTATATTGCAAGAAGAGACAGAGTTGACAAAACAATTAACGCAAGAAGGTCGGAGGTCTTTCCTAAATATGCTGCGGAGAGACCGGGAGTTATTACGATGGGCGAACACGGTTTATTTGGTCAGGAGGACTATGTTAATCTGCGTAAAGCTTCAGAAGAAATATATAATCATAAAGGAATCGTCTGGCAACAAGTTATATCTCTCAGACAAACTGATGCAGAAAGACTTGGATATGATACGCCGGATGCATGGAGAAATCTTCTCAGGTCAAAGCAATTTAAGATCGCGTCCTACCACAGAATTCCTGCTGAAAATATGAAATGGTACGCAGCGTTTCATAAAGAGGAAGGACACTATCATGTGCATTTTATTCTCTTCAATAAAGAACCCGGCGGCGAATTTCTTTGTGCAAGAGATTACAACAGATACAAAGACTCATTTACAAAAACTATTTTCAAAGACGAACTAAAACAACTCTATGATGAAAAACAAACGCTCCGAGATAGAATTATTGACGAAGTCAAGGAGAAAGTTAGTGAGTTTAAAGTTGATATTGGCGGAGCAAATGATGAATTTGCCCACGCCTTCAATGAGTTAAAATTCTCTCTCGATGGGTACTCCGGCAAGAGGAATTATAAATTCATTTCACATGAGCAAAAGGAAAAGGTCGATGCAGTTGTAAAAATTGTCTGCAAGGATGACAACCTCAAGAGTTGTATCGTCAGTGGTGTCAGCTGCAGCTTGCAAATCAAAGATACTATCGCAAGCATCCTGAGAAAAGCTTTGATGCCCTTGAGAAGAACAAAAACTTCGAAAAGCGTCTGCAAAATGCCGTGCTTAAAACTGCATTAAAAGATAACAGACAAGGAAATGTTTATACAAATAAAATTGATGCATCTCCTGTCTTTGGTGACATTGTATTCAGTCTCTGTAAAATGTTTGAACAGTCAATACAGAAAGACATTGAGGAAGGCTTCACAAAATCAATTGTTGATTCTAAGGAAAGAACAAAAGAGTACAGACGGGATCATGGTATGGGAATGCATATGTAAATCTATAAAAGGAAGGTGAAATTTACTATGAAAAGAGAAAAGATGACATTCAATGTGCCGCCTGCGGTACGAACTGAAATCAAAAATTATGTTAAGCTGCTCGGCTTTAAAAGTGAGAGTGACCTCTGCAACAAGGCCATCAATGAGTACCTTACCAAGCTGCATTATGAAGCAAACAGCGACAATATAAATAAGATTTTGGTTCAGGCGGTGGACTGTACCATAGAGCATCATGTGGACAGAGTGTCGGACATGCTCTTCAAGCTTGCCGTCAGCATTGAGAAACAAAATCTCATTGCCAGCGGTGAGTATGATGACTACTATGAAAGTTATATTGAAGAGGTCGCAATCGAAAATGTTATGAAAAGACATGGAAGATTGTAAAAACTTTCGTGGACTTCCTCTCTCTTCTGTGGTATGCTTTGTCTCACCGGAGGTGAAATTATATGACAAAGCATACAAATAACTTAAGGCGATTGTTAATTCGGTTTTAGAATTAGCAATCGCCTTTTGAAATTAATAAGCTGAAACATTGACAACAAATTTTCAAAACTGTATTCGGAAAATTTATTCGGTATATAATATTTGAGAAGACTAACTATTAAAATTCAATATTATTATATATTTAAAAAAAGCAAAAATATTTTCAATGCAATTCTTTCTAAAGCTTAATTTTTATATCCGCAATTTCGTTATTGCTTCCCAATCGCATGGGAAGCTCAAAGAATCCTACACCAGATGTAATGATCGAGTGCGTTTTTCCCGATGTGTGATGACCGTAAAAACATCCTTTTTTACTCGCTAAGCGTGTAAATAATGTAATTGGAAATAGTTGTCCTTTATGAGTATGACCGCACAATACGAGGTCAACATTGTGTTTTACAGACTCAAAAATATTTTCAGGCTTATGGTCTATAACTACAATGGGTTTGTCGGAATCAGCTTTCGGAAGTATCTCAGTGATTTCAGTTCGTATGTTGTGTGCATCATCAGTTCTTCCAATTAGGTTAATTTTTGATAAGATTTTTGCATCGTTGTTAAGAAGCTTTATTCCGGCATCCTTCATAAAGTATTTGAAAGGCTTGGTATTTACTTTTGGATCGTGATTTCCTGCAACAGCATATATTCCTTCCTTGGCTTTCAGTTTGCTGAATTCCTTACTAATTTCCTTAAGACGCGAAGAGTCTTCAAGCAGAAGATTATCTCCGTTAAAAATATCTCCTGCAATTACGACAATGTCCGGATTTAATCCATTAATCTTTTCAACCATTTTGCGGATGTGGCTGACACCTACAAATGTGCCCAGATGAATATCACTCACAAGTGCTATTTTATAATCAGTATTTCCCTTTGATAAAGAAATGCTGTAAGGTTTTATTTTAATATCCTTTGTCCTTATATATCCATATAAAACAACAGCAATTGCTGATATTCCTGATAGAGCAACACCAATTGCCTTGATGGTTTTTGTTGCACAAAAAATCAGACATATAAATTCCCATATGAGGAGAATAAAAAGATAATACAAAATAAAGCAATTCAAAAAAGCTGATGTTTTCCTTAAACCTCGGTTTTTAATCTTAAACCGGAAGCCTTCCTTTGCTATAACCACAATTGCAATAATTGCAAATAATATATAAACCGCACCGTAAAGATGCGGTTTACCTGTAAGAAGGCACAATGCCGAGTTGGTTTCAAAAGCAGCAAAAAACATCAGTAGGGCGTATAGTAATGTTGATATTTGGGAGAAGTATTTCCCTGATATGATTTTTTTGAATTTTGTAGGCATATTTTTACCTCCTTTGCAGCATAGAATATGGTCTTTTAAAATAGTATAGTTCTTATAATATTCCACATGCCATTTAATATGGCTTCATTTAAAATTCCAAGGGGTTTGCTTAAAGCACCTGTAATAACGCACAGAATTAACACTATTCTCCAGTAGCGTTGATACTGCCAGTAGAATTCACTTGCTTTATCCCACAGCTCGCCTAAGACCTTTGAACCGTCAAGAGGCGGTATTGGAACAAGATTAAACAGTCCCAAGCCAATATTTACAATTGCAGAATATGTACAGAATTGACAAAGCACCCAAATAATTTGAGACGTGGGCGAACCTAATTTCATCAGTAGCCCTTCAATTATCAAGGAAATAAATGCAATTATAAAATTCGTAACAGGTCCTGCAATCGAAACATATATAATTCCTTTTTTACGATCTCGATAGTACATAGGATTTATTGGCACAGGGTTTGCCCATCCAACATGGAAAAAGAGCATACAAAGTGCACCTATCGGGTCTAAATGCTTAAATGGATTGAGCGTAAGCCTTCCTGCGTTTTTTGCTGTCGGATCCCCAAGCTTATAGGACACCCACCCGTGTGCACATTCATGGCACACTATAGCAAGAAGTACAACAGGAGCAGTAAAGAGCAATGATTGTAGTTGCTCCTGAAAATTCATAAATAGTCGCGAAAACAATTAAGGTAACTCCAATCTTATTTTATTTTTCCTATAATAAAATTATATGCATTTTCAAAATCTTTTTCGTTCGGATGCACATTTGAAAGCTCATCATCTAAAACAATTTTTTGTGCATATTTGTTATCAGGTTCTTCCTCCAATTTCAGTCTTGCAGCCCTGAGAACTTCATCAGGAAATTTTCCCTGACACATAAACATACCGAGATAATTACAGTCATCCGGCAAAAATGGCGTAATCTTATTTTCAACAGAATCACGGTAGCTAAGCTCCGGCTCCATTCCTGCGGTCACAAAAAACATAATAGTTTTGTTATGAAGCTCATCAAGAGCCTCCATTATTTTAAGAGGAACAGTTCCTTTATTCACACCAAAACCCAATAAATATATGTCAGCAGTTAAAGATAATTCCTCACATGATAAGTCTGTAAGAATAGTTTCGCTCACCGGAAATTTATCGGCAATGCCGTGTGCTAACTTTTCAGTATTTCCTGACAGACTTACATAGGCTATTTCATATTTCATAGATATTTGCTCCTTTGTTATGATTTTTTTCTCATTTTACTTTTACATACTCTGCAGGTTATTTCAATTTTGCCTTTACCCTTGGGAACTCTGCACCAATTTTTACATTGTTTGCACTTGAAATATTTGTATTCTTTTCGTTCCTTCCACATTCTCTTTCGGATATTTAATCCATTTTTGAATTTTCTATGCATTTCCATATAAGAATTCAGTTCATTATTACGGGCATACACATTTTTAGAAAAGCAACGAAAATACGACCATATCAGCAGTACAATTGCAAGGGAATGAAATATTGTCTGCCGTGTGAAAGCCGAAATCAAAAAGCATATTAATGAAAAAATCATCATTTTCTTTGACAATTCATCCATACCGTATCGACCCTGCATCCATCCCTGCATTTTATAATTCAAGTTTTCAAAAAAGTTTCTCATTTACTTCAGCCTCCAAGCTTTACTATATTAAATTCCATATTGGGATATATCTTCCTTACTTTTTCATCCGGATAATGTTTATCTATGTATTTCCAGAATTTATTAGAGGGTTTAACACTTTTGAGCCGTTTGCTCATTCGCCAAACAACGCAGGCAGATAATATACTGTCAAAAACAATAAATACTAAGCTTACCCAAGTAAGAATAATGCCGTATTCATTGGGAATCATTTCAATGAAATTTGATAATCTTGGATATAAATCCTTTACCCACAAAAGTGTCAACAATCCCCAGAACAAGCAATACAACAAATTGATTCTTCCGTTTAAGTTTAGTGGGAAGTTTTTGTAGTTCCACGAAACAGAACCTAACATTTTTTCCTGGAATACACTACACACATACTCGTAAATGCCGCCAATTGCGGCACCGCAGGCAATAATGCCCAAATCCCGCATATCGTTAAACCATGATAACGAAAGTGTCATAACGAGTGCTCCAAAGCCGTACACAAGGTTAAAAGGTCCGTAAACCAAACCTTTTCGACTCTCAAACTTTTTAAACCTGAACCGACACCAAATTGTTTCAATTACAACACCGATAAAACATCCTATAAAAAATATCCAGAATTGTTTGTAAAAATTAAGTCCTGCTGCAAAAGACTGATTCATATTGTACCTCCAATTAATTCATTAATGCAGAATATATACACATCAAAAGCATAAGAACTGCCAACACTCCGGCAATTATTCTTGTTACAGTTTTTTTCATTTGATGATTCTCCTTTGCGTTTTTTACGATTATAAATTAAATTTCTAAACTGAAACTAAACAACGAAGTTTATTTTCAGTTTATTTTTTTAGCGTATTTTATTAAGTGAAAATTTACACAAAGGGTGAACGATATTGAATTTAAATTTGAAAAAGAAAACTTTTATAAAAATCATAGCTTGTGTGTTTTCTTTATTTTTGTGTATGACATATTGGGATGTGGCGGTTAAGCTTTTAAAGAATGTATTTAATGCAGCGAGTCCGATATTTGTGGGTTTAATAACAGCTTATCTCCTTAATATTTTGATGTCTTTTTATGAACGCCACTACTTCAAAATAAAATCTCAGTCAAAAACATTTATTAAAATACGAAGAATAACCTGTGTACTTGCGGCACTGATAACATTAATCGGTATAATTGCTGTTGTTATCTGGCTGGTTATTCCTGAACTTATATCTTGTATTAAACTATTAGCAGCAGATATTCCTCCTGCAATAGATAAACTGCTAAAAAACGAGCAAATTACAAATCTTTTGCCTAAAGATATAATTGATAAGCTTACATCTGTAAATTGGCAAAAGCATCTTGTCGATAATGCAAAATCCTTAACAATCGGCATCAGTGACGCTGCCGGAACAATTGTCTCTGCTGTTTCATCAGTCGGCTCCGGAGTAATTACTTTTGTAATAGGACTTGTTTTCTCAATCTATATGCTTTTAGGCAAGGAAAAGCTTCAATCACAGTGTAAACGCCTGCTTTCAGTTCTTTTCCCTCAAAAGGTATATGAAGGAATTTATCATGTGGCAGATATTTTGAATGATAGTTTTCACCGCTACATAGTAGGACAATGTACGGAAGCAATTATTTTAGGTACTCTGTGTGTAATCGGTATGTGGATTTTCAGACTGCCATATGCAATGATGATAGGAACTCTGATAGGATTTACTGCTTTAATTCCGATAGCCGGAGCTTACATAGGTGCCACAGTCGGTGCAATCATGATATTTACTGTTTCACCGATGAAAGCATTATTCTTTATTATTTTTATCATAATTCTGCAGCAAATTGAGGGCAACCTGATATATCCTAAGGTTGTTGGTAAATCAATAGGTCTGCCTGCACTTATAGTTTTATGTGCTATCACAGTAGGAGGCAGACTTATGGGCATAGGCGGTATGCTTATCGGTGTGCCTATTGCATCTGCACTTTACACATTGCTCAGAGAATATATGAACAAAAAAGAAAAATATATAGGGAAAGAAATAAGTGAGGGAAAACAAATAGTATGAAGGTTCTGATTTTAAGCAGCAATATTGGCGGAGGTCATAATTCCTGTGCCAATGCTGTTATGGATTACTTTGAATCCAAGGGCGAAAACTGTACAATCTGTGATTCTATCAAATTTATATCAAATCATTTTTCAAAAACTTTAGAAAAATGGCATACAAGAATATATAGATATATGCCCAAAGCCTTTTCAAAAGGATATGATTATGTTGAAAACAATCCGGATTTACTTCAAAAAAAGCAGATGCTGAGAAAAATCCTTCTGTCCGGAAATGACAGACTTTATAAGTATATTACAGACAATTGTTTTGATACTGTTATATGTACTCATCCGTTCCCTGCAATCATGATGACAGAAATTCAAAAAGCACATAACCTGCCTGTGAAAACTGCATTTATACATACAGATTATACTTGTTATCCGATAACTGCAGATAGCATAGTGGATTTTTATTTTACCGCAGACAATTCTCTTCAAGATGATTTTTTGAAATGTAATATTCCTCAAAATAAAATTATTAGCAGTGGCATTCCTGTCAGAAAAGAATTTTACTCCAAAATATCATCCCGACTATCAAAAGAAATATTCAGAATTAACCCTGACAATAAACATCTATTGATTATGACCGGAAGTATGGGCTGCGGACCCGTAGAAAAAATTGTGCATGCAATCAGTAAAAACGATAGCATTGACATTTCCGTAATATGTGGAACCAATAAAGCATTGGAAAGAACATTGAAAAGCAATTATATGAATAATAAAAATGTTCACATATTCGGATATTGCAATCAGGTAGCGGTGCTTATGGACAGTGCTGATTTATGTTTGATTAAGCCCGGAGGCATCAGTGTTACGGAAGCATATGTAAAAAAACTACCTATGGTTCTGATGAACACAATATCAGGCTGTGAAGAATACAATACAAGATTTTTTGTAAGTAAAGGTTGTGCAGTCAGCTCTTCTGATTCTGAAGAACTAATAAAGATGAGCTTAAATTTATTATCCAATACAGACCGGATTGAGAAAATGAAAAAAGAATTTGGTGAAGATGAAATACCAAATGCGTCTCAAATAATTTATGATACTTTAAAAAATTGTTGAAAAAAGTGAAAAAGTTTATTTTCGGTTTATAAAAGTAGTGTATTATTACCTCAACAAATAAATCATGTTTCACCGCAAGAGAAAAATGGAAACATATTTTAATAGCATTTTTCTCTTCGGAAAAATTCAAGGAGGAAAATGATATGTCAAAAACAAAGGTATTTAATTATGTGTGTGCAGGGCTTACGCTTATTTTGCTTGTGTTGCAGTTTACACCGTTTTGGAATTATAACGGTCAGACTGCATCAATAAACGGATTTGTGTGGCTGAACCCGCAGGGGCCGGAAATCAACAGTTGGTTTGCATCACAGCTCGGAGCAGCGGTTAATGTTAACTCTGTGGTAATTACATCTGTGTTGGTTCTTTTGCTTGGCGCTGCCGGAGTTGTACTTTGTATAATGAAATCAGATATAGGACTGATGGCTCTATTGCCTGCAGCAGCAAGCTTGTCCGGGATATATGCATTTGCATTAAAACCCGTATTCAGGCTTGGCTCTACATGGATTATTCAGCTTGTGTTATGTATAGCAATTTTGGCAGTAGCAATCTTTACGGTTGTAAATAGCCTGAAAAAAGAACAGTAAAATAATAATTTTAGGAGGATTAAAATGTTCGGAAAAAATAAAAAAGGATCAAGACAAAGCGTGGAACAGAGAGTTGCGTCAATAAAAGCACTCAGCGAACACAGTGAGGTTAAAAAGAAAAAGAAAAAAGGCGAAGATAACGACTCGGATTTTTACAAGCTTCTAAACTTTTTGAATGATGAAGCTCCTGAATGCAGAATTGCAGCAGCAGAGGCTTTGGGAAAAACCTCAAGAGATATAGCTGTCACGCACATCAGTCACAAAATTAATTCTGAAAAAGATGAAAATGTTATAAAGGCAATGAGAAGTGCACTTAGCAGTATTCGTGAGAATATGAGAATCGAACACGCAGAAAAAGCTTAACTACATATTAGTAGAATCATCCCCTGGCGGAAGTCGGCGGTTTATTACCGACTTCCGTTTGCTATGTCTTAATCTAATTCTTTGTATATTTTGCAGAAAAAGCTTCTGTTTTATTGAATAAACTTCAAAATTATAGTATAATTAAAGAAAAAATATGTGTTTAGTTTCAGTTTATATAAACAAAGTATGATAAAAGTGTGAACAAACATAAAGAGGTGATTTTATTATGTTTCATATACTTGTTGTAGATGACGATAAAAATACAAGAAAGTTGTTAAAAGCCGTATTGGAATCCGAGGGTTACACGGTGTCCTTAGCTGAAAACGGCGAAGAAGCCCTTGATGTTATGGATAGCGAGGTTATTGACCTTGTTGTTCTTGATATTATGATGCCCAAAATGGACGGATACGAGTTTACAAAAACACTTCGTGATGTTAACAATAATCTCCCTGTTCTTATGGTTTCTGCAAAGCAGATGCCTGAGGATAAGCGCAAGGGCTTCTTAGTTGGTACGGATGATTATATGACAAAGCCCATCGACGAAACAGAAATGCTTCTTCGCATAAAGGCACTTCTTCGCCGTGCGAAAATTGCAACGGAACACAAGATTACAATCGGCAATGTAGTAATTGATTATGATGCACTCACTGTTACTAAAAAGGGCGAGACTCAAGAATTACCGCAAAAGGAATTTATGCTTTTATATAAGCTTTTATCCTATCCCGGAAAGATTTTTACACGCATTCAGCTTATGGATGAAATCTGGGGCAGCGAAAGTGATACAGGATGGGAAACTGTTACCGTGCACATCGGAAGGCTTCGCAAACGATTTGAAGGCTGGGAAGAATTTGAAATACAGTCTGTAAGAGGACTGGGTTATAAGGCGGTAAAAAATATATGAACAGACCAAGACCAAAGCTTACAAAAAAACAAAGATTTGAGCTTTTAGCAATTTTTTCTGCCATAACTATTTTAATATTCTTAACTTCAATGGCTTTTGTATCGCTTATAGCTTATTTTGTTGTAAAAACAGGTGCACTCCATATTGTTCAAAAGGATCTTCCCGGAGGCGGCAAGCTCATTGTTTTTATGGCTATTACAAGTGCCGTAATTGGAAGTATATTCCTTATAATATCAGGTAAAATCATCTTAAAGCCGGTTAACAGAATGATTGATAAAATGAATCATCTTGCTTCGGGAGATTATAGCGCACGAATGGAATTTGGTAAGCCTTTTGGTGGTTCGCCTGTAATGCTGATGATTTCAAAGAGTTTTAATACAATGGCTTCCGAACTTCAAAATACAGAGCTTCTGCGCTCTGACTTTATAAATAATTTTTCACACGAATTTAAAACACCAATTGTTTCAATTGCAGGATTTGCAAAACTTCTAAAACGAGGAAACTTAACCGAGGAACAACAAAAAGAATATATCGACATTATTGAGGAAGAGTCATTAAGACTTTCGTATATGGCAACAAATGTGCTGAATCTGACCAAGGTAGAAAACCAGACTATTCTTAACGACGTTACCACATACAATTTATCTGAGCAGATTCGCTCCTGCGTTTTGCTTCTTGAAAATAAATGGGCAAAGAAAAATCTTGAAATGTATATTGATTTTGGAGAATATTTAATTTCGGCAAATGAGGAACTGTTAAAGCATGTCTGGATAAATCTTTTAGATAATGCTATCAAATTCTCTCCCGATTATGGGGCACTTGAGATTAAAATCGAGCAAGATGAAAAATATCTTTCAATATCAATTTCCAACAATGGCGAACCAATATCGCAGGAGGTTCAAAATAAAATTTTCAACAAATTTTATCAGGCGGATGAATCTCACTCCTCTGAAGGCAACGGAATCGGTCTTGCCATTGTAAAACGAGTTGCAGAGCTTCACAACGGTAAGGTATATGTGGAAAGTACAGATAATTTGACAACCTTTACAGTAAAGCTACCTAAATTCCAGCAATAAGTTTTATAAATTACGAGGTATCAAATGAACTTATTTTTAAAGCTATCATTTTTATTTTTTATAGGTTCTTTGTCCGGCTGGCTTCTTGAGGTATTGTTCAGAAGATTTTTGTCGGAAGCAAATCCGGATAGGAAATGGATAAATCCCGGATTTTGCACAGGACCATATCTTCCTCTTTATGGATGCGGTCTGTGCCTTATGTACCTGATTGCATCACTTGAGGGGCTTAATTTGATAACGGAACCAATTTTGCAAAAGCTGCTTTTATTCTTCATTATGGCAGTTTGTATGACGGTGATAGAATATATTGCAGGTGTTTTGAGCCTTAAAACGATAAAGGTTCGTTTATGGGATTACAGCAATGAAAAAGGAAATATTCAGGGGATTATCTGCCCGAAATTTTCACTTATTTGGGCAATATTAGGCGCCCTATATTACTTTTTGATACATCCGCACATACTCGAAGCACTAAGCTGGTTATCCGCGAATCTGGCATTCTCATTTGTTATTGGTCTTTTCTTTGGTGTTTTTATTATAGATGCCGCTTCATCAATTCAGCTTGTTTCAAAACTGAAGAAATATGCTGAAGAAAATGAAGTTATTGTCAGATACGAAGAAATAAAAAAGCATATCAGAATACGCCATGAAGAAAACAAACAAAAATACAATTTCTTTCGTCCCTTCCGCTCTGATATTCCTTTGTCAGAACATTTAAAAGAGCTCCGCGACTCTTTTGAAATCAAGAGAAAAAAACAGAAATAACAAAAGTTTAGTTTCAGTTTAGATTATGCATTTATACTGATTTTGCAAAATAATTTTTTCATATGTACTCCTTTTCAAACAGGCAGTTATGTTTAACATAGCTGTCTGTTTTGAATTTTGTGGAACTTTTTTAAATTTTTGGCTTTAAGTTTAGTTTCAGTTTATGATTCCAGCTTATAATCACACTATATTAACAATTTTATATAGGAGGCAAAACATGAATAACCAAATGACAATGGTTCCTTATGTTATTGAACAAACAAGCAGAGGTGAACGGTCTTATGATATTTTTTCAAGACTTTTAAATGACCGAATTATTATGCTTAACGATCAGGTTAACAGTGCAACAGCGAGTGTAATTATTGCACAGATGCTATATCTTGAAGGTCAGGATCCGGACAAAGACATTCACTTTTATATAAACAGTCCCGGTGGAAGCGTATCGGACGGTCTCGCTATTTATGACACAATGCAATACATAAAATGTGATGTAAGTACAATCTGCATGGGTATGGCAGCATCAATGGGTGCTTTTCTCCTTGCTGCAGGTGCCAAAGGCAAAAGGTTTGCGCTTCCAAACAGCGAAATTATGATTCACCAGCCTTTAGGTCAGGTGCAAGGTCAGGCTACTGATATGAAAATTCATGCAGATCATATTATCGCAACCAAAGAAAAATTAAACCGTATTTTAAGTGAAAGAACAGGTCAGCCCTATGAAAAAGTAATTATTGATACGGACAGGGATAACTTCCTGTCTGCACATGAGGCTATGGAATACGGGTTAATTGATAAGGTTATCTCCGGAAGATAATCTCATGTTACTTAATACAAGCCCCGAAAACTTTTCTATATAAGAAACTTTTCGGGGTTTGTTTCGTTTCAGTTTAGATTTCTATAGTAAAATTAAAATAGCAAAAAGTCGAAAGCAACAAAGTCAAACAAAAAAACCGAAAGGAGTCATATTTATGGAAAACAACGGAACAAATTACACTGAAAAGGAATTTACCAAAGAAACTAAAAAGAATAAGAGCAAAAAAAGCTTTTACCTAAAAGTTGTAGCATTAGCTCTATGCTGTTCAATTTTAGGTGGAATAGTCGGTGCCGGTTTTGTTATCTGCGGTGGCGGTGGAATACCGGCAAAGGTAGCCATCGGACAAGGTGTTATTTCTGCATTAAAGGAACATAGAGATTTTGCCGTTTCAGATGTGTTTGGATTTGGTTTTTCGCCTTTTGGTCGAAGAAATATCTCTGTAGATTTCGGCAAATCAAATACATATATCGGCGTAGCAATTACAGATTCCGTACAAACCGATGAAACACCCAATGGTGCCTTAATCAAAAATGTTGAAAAAGGAAGTCCGGCAGACAAAGCAGGATTGCTTCAAAATGACATTATAACTATGGTAAATAACCGCAAGATATCATCAGGTGACGGACTTGCTGATGCAGTTAGAAAAGCCAATCCCGGAGATGTTCTGACACTGACTGTTTATCGCAACGGTACAACCTCAGATATAAAAATTACTGTGGGTGAACAATCCATATACAGTTAACCTTGTAAAAAATAATATATCGGGAGGCTTGACGTGAATTTTGATAAACGCAGAAATAAGTATTTTAAACGAATCCGAAATACTGCTATCATTGTGTTCTGGTTACTTCTGATTGTTATATGTCTTATCAATAAAGATAAAATTACAGTTGAAAGCATTGTAAATTTCACGCCTGATAATACTTTTATTGCAATACTCATAATGTTTTTTCTTTTTGCCTTTAAAAGCATTACTTTTGTTGTTTACGGCGGAATACTATATGCTGCAAGCGGTATAATGTTTTCGCTGCCGACTGCAATAGCAGTGAACTTTTTCGGAACAATTATTATGACAACAATACCGTTCTTTATAGGACGAAAGATTGGCACCGATGCAATAATTTCACTGACCGAGAAATACCCACGACTGAAAAATTTGCGTGATATTCCAAACAAAAACGAAATAATGGTTTCGTTTTTTGTAAGAATTATCGGGTGTATTCCTGCCGATCCTCTTGGAATATATTTGGGTGCAACCGGAATTCGTTACAGCAGATATATATGCGGAACACTACTTGGACTAAGTTCTGCAATTATTACATTTTCTATTATGGGGATGAGCATCAAAGATGTTACATCTCCGGCTTTTATAATCTCTTTGACAGTAGAAATAACCTTAATGGTTTTGTCCATCGTTATATATCTGCTGCTGCGTAGAAAAGCAAAACAAAAAACATATACAAACGGAGGAAATAATGACACCGACTAAAAAAGAAAAAATCAACATACTTGTTACCCTTGACGAAAACTATGTACCATACCTTAACATAATGCTTTCGTCCATGCTTCATTCAAATCGGGATTGTTTTTTTGATGTGTACCTGCTTCATTCTGCAATCCCGGAAGATAAAGTTTTAAGAACAAAAGAAATTCTCGGGGAAAGCGGAAAGCTTATTATGGTTAAAGCGAAGGATATCGGGCTTGGGAACGCACCTACAACCTCAAGATATCCTGAGGAAATATATTACCGCATATTTGCTGCCAAGTACCTGCCGGATACAGTTGATAAGGTTTTATATCTTGATCCCGATATAATTGTAAACGGCTCCTTAAGACCGCTTTATAATATGCCATTAGATGAATATTATTTTGCTGCAGCTTCACACACAGGACCTTTCTTAAGGAAATTTAACGAGCTTCGTCTGGATATGGATGAAGAAAGCCCATATATCAACTCGGGTGTTATGCTGATGAACTTAAAATGCTTGCGCGAGGAGCAAAATTATGAGGACGTATTTGATTTTATAGAAAAGAGAAAAAGCTTTCTTATGCTTCCCGATCAGGATATAATAAGCAGTCTTTACGGTTCTAAAATATTTGCTCTTGATACCTTCAGATATAATATGACCGAAAGACTGTATCTTCAACACGCACCTTTTGAAAAGGACCTTAATATTGATTGGGTAAGAAAGAATTCAGTTATTATTCATTACTGCGGCAGAAACAAGCCGTGGAAACCAAACTACAGGGGGCAGTTAGATGTATTCTACAACGAGGCAGTAAATCGTATGAAAAAATAATTCAAATGTGTTTAAGGAGATATTATGCAAAAGATATTTAAAAGAAAAGATATATTTACAATACCAAATCTACTCAGTTTATTCAGACTTTTGCTGATTCCTGTAATTATATGGCTGTACCTTGTAAAACAGGATGCCCGTGCAGCAACAGGCGTTATCGTTTTGTCCGATGCTACAGATGTTTTAGATGGTATAATCGCCAGAAAATGTAATATGGTATCTGATTTAGGTAAAATCCTCGATCCGATTGCTGACAAGCTTACGCAAGGAACACTTATTGTATGCCTTTCTTTTAAATATCCGCTGATGCTTCCGCTTGCCATACTCTTTGTGCTTAAAGAAATCATAATGGCATCGCTTGGCGCAATCACAATTAAAAAGCATGATTCCGTAAACAGTGCAAAATGGCACGGAAAAGTAAACACTATTATTCTTTATGCAGTTATTATAATTATGGTATTCTTCCCTGAATTACCAAAGCAAATTATTAACGGAATGATTACAGTGTGTACCCTTTCTATGCTTACATCACTTGTACTTTACACAAAATTTTACATTGGTTTCTGGAAAAAGAAAAGAACTGTCAGAAGCGGAGGTGACACAAATGCAAACGTTGCGAGCAGGAATTGATATTGGTTCTACTACTGTTAAATTAGTTATATTGGATAGTAGTGATAAAATTATATACGGAGAATATTTGCGGCACTTTGCCAACACGCAGGAAACACTGGTGAAGCTTTTAAAAAATGCAACTTCAAAGCTTGGTGATTGTGATTTATGCGTTAAAATAACAGGTTCAGGTGCAATGAATCTGGGAAAAGCAATGGATATTGAATTCATTCAGGAGGTTGTGGCAGTAGCTAAAGCCTTAAAGCACGAGGCTCCTAAAACTGATGTTGCAATAGAGCTGGGCGGTGAGGATGCAAAAATAATATATTTTGATGGCGGTCTTGATGAGCGAATGAACGGTGTATGTGCCGGTGGCACAGGCTCATTTATAGATCAGATGGCATCCCTTTTACAAACCGATGCCAAAGGGCTTGATGATGCTGCAAAAAATTATAAGGAAATATATCCCATAGCCGCAAGATGCGGTGTGTTTGCAAAATCCGACATTCAGCCACTTATCAATCAGGGAGCTTCAAAAGCAGACCTTGCAGCTTCAATCTTTCAGGCAGTTGTAAATCAGACAGTATCAGGACTTGCCTGCGGAAAGCCAATTCGTGGCAGAGTTGCATTTTTGGGCGGTCCTCTGCATTTTCTTCCTGAACTCAAAAAGGCATTTATAAGAACATTAAAGCTCACGCCCGAAACTATTGTTGATCCTGAAAATTCGCATTTGTTTGCGGCTATGGGAGCAGCCCTGACAGCAACGGATGAAAATATAATTTCTATTGACAGATTAATCTCCAGACTGGAAAAAGGCGTTGATACATCATTTGAAATGCCAAGACTTGAGCCGCTGTTTGAAAACGCAGACGAATATTCATCCTTTTGTGCAAGACACGCAAAGTCTGATTTGTTAAGAGGCGATTTATCAACCTACAAGGGCGAGTGCTATCTTGGAATTGATGCAGGGTCAACCACAACAAAGCTTGCCCTTATCGGCAACCGAGGAGAGCTTTTGTATTCATATTACTCAAATAATAACGGGAATCCTGTAGATATGGCAAAATATGCAATAACAAGGCTTAAAGACAAAATTCCTGAAACTGCACGGATTGTCCGTTCCTGCTCAACCGGATACGGCGAAGAATTATTAAAATCTGCATTTTCTTTGGATGAAGGCTGCGTTGAAACTATTGCACATAGCACGGCGGCAAGATTCTTTGAACCCGGTGCGGACTGCATTTTGGATATTGGCGGTCAGGATATGAAATACATTAAATTAAGGGATGGATATGTAGATTCTGTTACATTAAATGAAGCATGCTCGTCCGGTTGCGGTTCATTTTTGGAAAACTTTGCAACCTCTCTCAGTTTGAATGTGGAGGAATTTTCAGGAAAAGCTTTGTTTGCAGATTCTCCTGTTGATTTAGGCACACGCTGCACCGTGTTTATGAACTCAAATGTAAAGCAAGCACAGAAAGAAGGTGCAAGCGTTTCGGATATTTCTGCAGGACTTGCATATTCTGTTATCAAAAATGCTCTTTACAAGGTGATTAAGCTGACAAATGCCGATGATTTAGGGAAAAGGATTGTTGTAACCGGCGGAACATTTCAAAACCCGGCAGTCCTTCGTGCATTTGAAAAAATTTCAGGAGTTCATGTTGTTTGTCCTAAAATATCGGGAATTATGGGTGCTTTCGGTGCAGCGCTCATTGCAAGGCAGCATTACGAGGAACAGCCTTCAACAATGCTTTCTCTTGATAAAATCAAAAATCTTACATATGAAACATCCACTGCTCATTGCAAGGGATGTTCAAATAATTGTATGCTGACTTTTAACAGGTTCTCAAACGGGCAGACACATATTAGCGGAAACCGTTGTGAAAAAGGGCTTGGTAGTCACGATGAAAATACGAAAGCGGCAAATATGGTTGAATATAAAAGAAAGAGAATATTTGACTATGAGCCACTGTCTGATAAAGAAGCACCGAGAGGGACAATCGGTATTCCGAGAGTTTTGAATATGTACGAAAACTATCCCTTCTGGGCAACCTTCTTTAATTCTCTTGGCTTTAAGGTAGTGCTTTCTCCATATTCAAGCAGAAAAATATATGAAATGGGAATGGAATCTATTCCTTCAGAATCAGAATGCTATCCGGCAAAGCTTTCCCACGGTCATATTAAGTGGCTTACCCAAAAAGGCGTTAAAACAATTTTCCATCCTTGTGTGTTTTATGAACGAAAAGAAACTCGTGATGCACAGAATAATTTTAATTGCCCCATTGTAATTTCTTATCCGGAGAACTTAAAAAATAACATTGAAGAAATAACCGAGGGAAAAGTAAAATTTATTCGTCCCTTTATTTCTCTTGCAGATGAAAAAACTGCCGCAGACAGACTTGTAAATCTCTGCAAAAAAGAATGGAGCATTTCAGAAAATGAAGTCAGACAGGCGGTATCTCTTGCATGGAACGAGCAATTAAAAGCAAAAGATGACATCAGGACTGAGGGAAACCGAATTTTATCCGAAATGAGAAAAAACGGAGGTCACGGTATTGTACTTGCGGGACGACCGTATCATATTGATCCTGAAATTAACCATGGCATTCCTGAGATGATTTGCTCATACGGATTTACGGTATTCACAGAAGACAGTCTTCCTGATTGTTTTACCCCACAAAGGCCACTTCGTGTTGTTGACCAATGGGTTTATCATTCACGGATTTATTCTGCTGCAGAATATGTCTCAAAATATAATGATCTTGATTTGGTACAGCTAAATTCCTTTGGCTGCGGCCTTGATGCGGTTACAACAGATCAGGTGTCCGAAATTTTAGAAAAAAGTAAAAAGCTTTACACACTTTTGAAAATTGATGAAGTAAATAATCTTGGTGCAGTACGGATCAGAATACGGAGCTTAATTGCCGCAATTACAATGCGAAAAAGGCGTGGAATTTCCGCATCGCCAAAACCACTTACATATAAGAGAACAGAATTCACCGAAAAAATGTATAAAGATGGATACACAATTATTGCACCGCAAATGAGTCCCATTCACTTTGACTTGTTAGAACCTGTATTTCGTAAGTACGGATACAATATGGTTGTTCTGCAAAACGATAACAGAAGTGCAATAGACACAGGGCTAAAATATGTAAATAACGATGCGTGCTTTCCATCTATTACGGTAGTCGGTCAGATTATGGAGGCCGTTTTATCCGGCAAATACAATACGGACAAACTTGCAATTATTATGACGCAAACGGGAGGCTGCTGCAGAGCAAGTAATTATGTGGGATTTATCCGCCGCGCTCTTGACAAATGCAATCTTTCACATATTCCTGTTATTTCGCTTAACGCAAACGGTATGGAGAAAAATTCAGGCTTTTCGCTTCCGCCAAAGCTTCTTTTGGATGCGGCGCACGGAATTATTTTGGGCGACTTGTTTATGAAATGCTTATACAGAGTAAGACCATATGAAAAAATACCCAGCTCTGCAAATAAGCTTCACAAAGAATGGCAGAAAAGATGTATAGATTATCTTACAGGTACAAATTCTTTGATAAATAAAAGAGTATATTTCAAAAAGCTATGCCGTGGTATTGTAGATGCTTTTGACAATTTGCCCATTGATGAAACAGTAAAGAAGCCTCGTGTTGGTGTTGTCGGTGAAATTCTTGTTAAATATATGCCCCTTGCAAACAATCATATTGTAGAACTTCTTGAAAGCGAGGGTGCAGAGGCTGTAGTTCCCGATATGATGGATTTTTTTGCTTACAGTATATATAACGGCACATATAAAGCAAAATATTTAGGTGCCGGCAAATCCAAAGCGGTTACATCGTGCATAGCCGTTAAAGCAATAGAAAAAATACGAAAACCTTCGACAGATGCCTTAAGAAAAAGTAAACGCTTTGAGCCGTCACTTACGATTGAAAAAATTGCAGACCTTGCAAAGCCCTTCCTTTCTATTGGCAATCAGTATGGTGAAGGCTGGTTCTTAACGGGCGAAATGGCAGAGCTTTTAGGTACAGGTACGCCAAATATAGTCTGCATTCAGCCCTTCGGATGCCTTCCCAATCATGTTGTGGGAAAAGGCACAATCAAAGCACTGAAAAAGAAATACCCGGATGCTAATATTGCAGCCGTAGACTATGACCCCGGTGCAAGTGAGGTTAATCAGCTTAACCGTATTAAACTGATGCTTTCAGGTGCAAAAGAGAACATCTCAAACCGCAAGTGCAGAAAACCAAATCAATTTAATGAGACAAATGAACATAAGAATGATTGTTTCGTTTCAGTTTAGATTTCTGTGTTAAACTTTTGTAAATTTGAAAGGAGAATTTCACTATATGCTTCGAGTTTTTAAGAATTTAAGAAAAGAAGACTGGCTGTATATGTTAATTGCGATATTCTTTATAGCGATTCAGGTATGGCTTGACCTGAAAATGCCTGATTATATGACGGAAATCACACAGCTTGTTCAGACTCCGGGAAATGAAATGAATTCCATTTTATTCGCTGGTGGCAAAATGCTTATTTGTGCGCTGGGAAGCTTGCTGTCTGCTGCTTGTGTATCAATACTCACAGCAAGGATTGCAACTGATTTCGGTGCCGATCTCCGTACTAAGCTGTATTATAAGGTTTTATCCTTTTCAAAAACTGAAATCAATAAATTTTCAACACCAAGTCTTATTACCCGAACAACAAACGATATAATGCAGGTTCAAATGCTTATTGTTATGGGTATGCAGGCAATTATAAAAGCTCCGCTTATGGGGTGCTGGGCAATACTGAAAATTGCAGGCAAAAATTCAACATGGATGTTTTCAACGGTTGCAGCTGTTGTTTTACTGATGTGTGTAGTTGTTTTCTGCATAGCTCTGATGATGCCTAAATTCCGCATAGTACAGACACTTACAGACGACTTAAACCGTGTAACAAGAGAAAACCTTACAGGACTTAAAGTTGTAAGAGCATATAATGCGGAAAAATATCAGGAGAAAAAATTTGAAAAGACAAATACAGAACTTACTGATGCTCACCTTTTCACAGGTAAGGTATCAGCCTTTATGATGCCCACAGTGCAACTTACAATGAATCTGTTATCTCTTGCAATTTACTGGCTCGGTGCTGCTTTTATAAATAGTGCACATATGACAGAAAAACTCTCGCTGTTCTCTGATATGATTGTATTTTCACAGTATGCGATTCAGGTTGTAATGTCATTTATGATGCTTGTAATGCTGTTTATTATTCTTCCACGTGCAGCAGTATCATCACGAAGAATACTCGAGGTTCTTGATACTGCACAAACTGTGAAAGATGGTAAAATTTCCGATTGTAAATCCTCCAAAAGAGGAGAAATTGAATTTAAAAATGTATCCTTTCGTTATCCTGATGCTGAAGCAAGAGTCCTTGAAAATATCAGCTTTAAGGCAAATCAGGGTGAAACAGTTGCGTTTATCGGCTCCACAGGAAGCGGAAAAAGCACACTTATTGACCTCATTCCCCGATTTTATGATGCTGAGTGCGGCGAAGTTTTGGTTGATGGAATAAACGTGAAGGATTATACCTTAAAAGCCTTAAGAAATAAAATCGGATATGTATCTCAAAAAGCCGTTATGTTTTCCGGCACAGTGAGAAGTAATGTTATTTACGGCGATTCGGGGCATGACCAGACTCAGCATTTTGTTGAGGCTGTATATACATCACAGGCTGCTGATTTTGTTGAAAAAATGCCGGACGGATATGACAGTGTGATTAGCCAAGGTGGAAATAACCTGTCAGGCGGTCAGAAACAAAGATTATCCATTGCCCGTGCAATCTGCAGACGACCGGAAATATTTATTTTTGACGATTCCTTTTCTGCCTTGGATTACAAAACAGACCGGAACTTAAGAAAAAGGCTTGAAACCGACTGCAAAGGTATTACAAAAATTATAGTTGCACAACGTATCGGTACAATCAAGGACGCCGACAAAATCATTGTCCTTGATGAAGGTAAGATTGCCGGATGCGGTAAGCACAGCGAGCTTATGCAAAATTGTGAGGTATATCGTCAAATCGCTTATTCACAGCTATCAAAGGAGGAACTTGCATAATGAAAAACAGAGAAGCAGAAATAAAAAGACCCGCTCCCGGCATTATGCATGGAGACGAAAAATCTAAAAACACAATGACTACATGGAAAAAAATAATCGGCTATTGTAAAAAATACTGGACAGCAATGATTATTGCTGTGGTATGTGCAGCAGGCGGCACCATATTTACTCTTATAGGACCTGATAAAATTTCCGAGCTGACCAAAGTTATTACAGACGGAATGCTTTCTGGCATTGATATGAAAACAATTTCAAAAATTGGTTTTACCTTGCTTGTTTTTTATATCTTAAGCTGGGTACTATCCGCTATACAGCATTTACTTATGAACCATGTAACTCAACGGGTATCGAAAGGCTTAAGGACAGATATATCCCAAAAAATTAATCGCCTGCCAATGCTTTACTATAATTCAACAACCACCGGTGATGTACTCTCCCGTGTAACAAATGATGTTGATATGATTGCACAGTCGCTGAATCAAAGTGTAGGTACATTGGTATCGGCAATAACGTTGTTTTTCGGCTCGATTATTATGATGCTGATAACAAACATTCCACTTACAATTACTGCAATTCTTTCTGTATCTGCAGGATTTTTGCTTATGGGAATGATAATGGGACGCTCTCAAAAATATTTTTCCCGTCAGCAAAAGGCTCTTGGTGCAGTAAACGGACAGATTGAAGAAATCTATTCAGGGCAAACGGTTGTCCGTGCATACAATGCAGAAGAAACTGCAAAAAAAGACTTTGACAAAATGAACGAACATCTCAGAAATTGCGGTTTTAAGGCACAATGCATTGCCGGAACTATGCAGCCAATTATGCACTTTATCGGAAATTTTGGTTATGTAGCCGTATGTGTAGTGGGTGCCCTGCTTGCTACAAACGGCAAAATAGGATTTGAAGTAATTGTTGCATTTATGATGTATGTCAGGTTCTTTACCCAACCACTACAGCAAATGGCTCAGGCAGCTCAATCATTGCAGTCAGCCGCTGCCGCAGGTGAGCGTGTATTTGAATTTTTGGATGCCGAGGAAATGGAAGATGAATCAGAAAAATCAGAATTTTCAAACGACTGTCTCGGCGAAGTGGAATTTAAAAACATTTCCTTTGGATATACTCCCGAAAAAACAATAATCAATGATTTTTCTGCGGTGGCTTCCCCCGGACAAAAAATTGCTATTGTTGGTCCGACAGGAGCAGGAAAAACAACAATTGTAAATCTTTTAATGCGTTTCTTTGAACCCCAAAGCGGTACCATCTGTATAGATGGTATCCCCACAAATACGATTAAAAGAGAAAATGTTCACTCACAGTTTTGTATGGTGCTTCAGGATACATGGATATTTGAAGGAACTGTGCGTGAAAACCTGATTTATTGCAGCGAGAATGTCAGCGAAGAAAAAATGATTGAGGCATGCAAAGCGGTGGGACTTGACCATTTTATAAGAACCTTACCCAAAGGATACGATACTGTTTTAAATGATAAAGCGAATCTGTCACAAGGACAAAAGCAGCAGCTTACCATTGCACGTGCAATGATTGCAGATAAGCCTATGCTCATATTAGACGAAGCAACAAGCTCGGTTGATACAAGAACAGAGCTTAAGATTCAAAAGGCTATGGATGAGCTTATGCGTGGCAGAACCTCATTCGTAATTGCCCACAGACTTTCAACAATTAAAAACGCAGATTTAATATTGGTATTAAAAGACGGTGATATTATCGAAAGCGGAAACCACGAAGAGCTTTTAGAAAAGAAAGGCTTTTATGCAGAGCTTTATAACAGTCAGTTTGAGCAGGTATCGTAAGGAGGATATCCTATGAAATATAAATATATAACTATTGAACGAGAGTATGGCAGCGGCGGCACACAAATTGCACGCCGCCTTGCTGATGAATGCGGTCTTCCTTGCTATGGTCAGGAGATACTGGAAGCTGTAGCGAAAAAATACAATATAAGTATCGACAGTATTCAGAAATACGAGGAAAATGTAACAAACAGTTTTTTGTACACAACGTATGTACTAAGCCGTATTCAAAGCGGCAACACTGATTTGCTTGCAAGAGAAGGACATTTGTTTGTTGCCGAACAAAACGAAATAAAAGAGCTTGCGGCAAACGGTCCGGCAATATTTTTAGGGCACTGTGCATCGGAGGCTTTGAAGGAATACAAAGTACTAAAAGTTTTCATTCGTTGCTCCGATGGTGAAGTGAAATTAAATCGTATTCTAACGGATTACGGCATAGCAAAAGATGATGCAGAAAAGGTAAGAAAACAATATGATAATAAAAGAGCAAAATATTTCTATGCCAATACAACACAAAAGTGGGATGACTTTAAAAATTATGACATTATTTTAGACAGTGCATCTCTTGGAACAGATGGTTGTGTAGCAGCTCTTAAAGGACTTATTTGAGATAAAGGAGATGTTTTTATGTTTGGATATATTCAGGCAAATTTAAAAGACCTTTCTGAAGAAGAACAAATCCGTTATCGCAGTGCATATTGCGGTTTGTGCCGCACTCTTGGTGAAAAACACGGAATCAGTGCAAAGCTTGCACTGTCATACGACCTTACCTTTGTTGCTCTGCTTCTTTCTTCGCTCTATGAACCTGATGAAAAAAACGGCAATGAGCGTTGCATTATGCACCCTTTGAAAAAACACGAGTATATGACAAACATATATACAGAATATGCGGCTGATATGACATTAGCATTAACCTATTTTAACAGTCTTGACGATTGGAAGGATGATAAAAATATAAGCAGAAAGTGCTATGCATCACTGCTTTCTTCAAAATATGACAGTGTAAAAGAAAAATGGCCGAAGCAATGCAGTACAATTGAAAGAGAGCTTGAAAAGTTATCCGAGATTGAAAAGCAGAAAGTGGCTAATCCGGATGAAGCTGCAAACTGCTGCGGCAGATTTATGGAGGCTGTTTTAGTTCCGAGGTCTGATAATTGGGAGCCGTACTTACGAAAAATCGGCTTTGGTCTTGGCAAATTCATTTATATAGCAGATGCCGCTTGTGATTATTACAGCGACATAAAAAAAGGCAGTTACAACCCGTTGGTGCTGACGGGTGAAACACCGGAAAATATAAGACCGGCACTGACCGGAATTCTCGGCAATGTTTCAAAGGCATTTGAAACTCTGCCACTCTTGCAAGATAAACATTTACTTAAAAATATACTTTATTCCGGTATCTGGCTCAAATACAATATTGGGATGGAGAAAAATCAGAAATCGCAGAAAGGAGCTTTTAAATGATTGACGATTCATATAAAGTGTTAGGAGTTTCCCGTAATGCGACTCAGGAAGAAATCAAAAAAGCATACAGGCAATGTGCGAAAAAATATCATCCCGACCTGCACCCGAATGATCCGGAAGCAACACGGAAAATGAATGAGGCAAACGAGGCATATGATATGCTTATGAATCCTGAAAAATATGCTGCAAAACGAGCACAACAACAGCAGGCACAGCAACAAAGACAATATTACAACCAAAACACAGGCGGATATAACGGTGGTTATGGCGGTTACGGAGGCTATGGCAACAATCGTTCTTACGGTGGCGAAAGCCGTGGAAATTCTTATGGCGGATTTGAGGATTTCGACTTTGAGGACATTTTCGGTTTTGGATTTGGCGGTAGTTCTTCATACAGACCACAAACACAACCCGGTGACAGTATAACAATTCAAAGAGCAATCGCTTCCATAAATGCAAGGCGTTATCAGGAAGCTGTAAATCTTCTTATGACAGTTGCAAGTGTCAGTAGAAATGCAAGATGGCACTACTTATCCGCCCTTGCAAATAACGGTCTTGGAAATACAATTCTTGCAACAGAACATATAAGCAAGGCTGTTCAGATGGAACCGAATAATCAGATTTACAGACGGCTCTATCAAGAGTTTAGAAGTGCAGGTCAAACATACGAAACAAATGCAAGAGGCTTTGATATGTATGCCGCACATATGCAGAAAATCTGTTTCGGTCTTTGCATGGCTCAGATGTGCTGCCCGATATGCAGATGTTATTGTTGAAAATTTGAAAGGATTTGATATAAAATGGGTAAAATAATTGGTATAGACTTAGGTACAACAAACAGTTGTGTATCTGTTGTTGAAGGTGGCAGTCCCGTAATTATTCCAAATGAAAACGGCGGCAGAACAACGCCTAGTATAGTTGCATTTAATTCTGTTGGCGAAAGACTTGTGGGCAGTCTGGCACAAAGACAAGCTACTGTAAATGCAGAACGAACTATCAGTTCGGTAAAAAGGCATATGGGTACCGACTGGAGAAAAAACATTGACGGCAAAAACTATACTCCGCAGGAAATCAGTGCAATGATACTCAGAAAGCTTAAAAAGGATGCCGAAGATTATCTCGGTGAACCTGTTACAGAAGCGGTAATCACGGTTCCTGCATACTTTAATGACATTCAAAGACAAGCTACAAAGGATGCCGGGAAAATTGCAGGCCTTGAGGTTAAACGAATTATAAATGAACCGACTGCCGCAGCACTTGCATACGGATTAAATAATGGCACAGCACAAAAAATAATGGTTTATGATTTGGGCGGCGGTACGTTTGACGTATCTATAATTGAAATCGGTGACGGCGTAATTGAGGTTCTGGCAACTGCCGGTGACAACCATCTCGGCGGAGATGATTTTGATGAAAGATTAACGCAGTACCTTGTCAGCCAAATCAAAAGTCAGTATCACGCTGATGTAACAAAAGATTTAACGGCTATGAGTCGTGTAAGAGAAGCTGCAGAACAGGCGAAAAAAGAATTATCAGGTTCTGAAAACGCCAATATAAATCTGCCGTATCTTACGCAGGCACACGGAAGTCCTGTAAATGTGGATATCAGCATTTCCCGAATGAAATTTAATGAACTTACAAGGGATATTGTTGACAGAACCGCTACACCTGTTCACACTGCGTTAAACGATGCAGGGATCGCTCCCTCTGAGCTTAGCCGTGTACTTTTGGTTGGCGGTTCAACAAGAATTCCGGCAGTTCAGGATAAAGTAAAAGCATTAACCGGAATCACACCGTCTAAAAATATCAATCCTGACGAATGTGTGGCAACAGGAGCTGCAATTCAGGGAGATACCTTATCGGGCGGAAGTATTCAGCTCTATGGAAACGGTGAAGGAATACTTCTTCTTGATGTAACACCGCTGAGCTTATCCATTGAAACTGTAGGAGGTGTTGCAACACGACTTGTGGAAAGAAATACAACTCTTCCTGTTCATTATTCTCAGGTGTTTTCAACGGCGGCTCCTTATCAGTCAAGCGTTGATATCCATGTCCTTCAGGGTGAAAGACCAATGGCAAAGGATAATAAAACCATTGGAAAGTTTCAGCTTAAAGGCATCAGAAAAGCTCCTGCCGGAGTGCCGCAGATTGAGGTAACCTTTGATATAGATACAAACGGTATCTTAACCGTATCGGCAAAGGATTTAGATACCGGAAAAGAAAATCAGATTACTATTACCGCAAATGAAAAAATGTCCGATTTTGAGATTGAGCAGGCAATTCGTGATGCCGAGACCTATGCAGCTCAGGATAATACAAGGCGTTCAGCACTCGAGGTAACTGGGGAAGCACAAAAGCTTCTTGCTACATCAGAACAGGCACTTGCCAAATGCGGAAAGCAGATTGATAAAGCAGAGAAAAAGCAAGTTAAAGCTGATATTGCAGCATTAAGAAAAATCTTATTTAAAACCAAGCCTGCAAACTTAACGGAAGGACAAATAACAGACATACGCAATGCAATGAATGTATTGGAAGGCTCAAGCAGCCATGTTCGCTCTCTTGCAGGTGACAACTAAATTTTGTATAAGGAAGGGAGACTCACTATGAAGAAAAGTACAAAGGCAATACTCATTGGTTCAGGTGCAGTTTTGACCGGTGCCGCAGCAGTAGCTGCTGTAGTTTCTCATAAAACAACAAAAACACTGGTAAATACAGCTCTTGACCGTGAAATGCCCAAAGCAATGAAAAACAGACCTATGTATAAATCGGAAAAGGATGAAAATCTTCTTGCCTTCTTAAAAGAAAAATCAGAAAAACTGAAAAATAGTGTTACTGAAACAGTAGAAATCACCGGACAGGACGGCAAAAAGTTGATAGGACACTGGCACCATAATGAAAATGATAAGAGAATAATCATAGCAATGCATGGATGGCGTTCATCCTGGACTAATGATTTTGCAGGAATATTTGATTTCTGGCATGATAACGGATGCAGCGTTCTGTATGCTGAACAACGGGCACAAAACGGCAGTGATGGAGATTATATGGGCTTTGGTATGCTCGAAAGATACGACTGTCTTGATTGGATAAACTGGGCAAATGAGCAGAACAAGGATAATCTTCCGATATACCTTGCCGGAATATCTATGGGTGATTCAACTGTGCTTATGACAAGCGGCTTTAAGCTCCCCGAAAATGTTCACGGCATTATGGCAGACTGTGGGTTTACATCTGCAAAGGCAATATGGAAGCACGTAGCCCAAAATAACATGCATTTGTCGTATAATATCCATAGCCGGATGATAGAAGATTTATGTAAAAAGAAAATTAATATTTCAACTGAGGATTATACAACTCTTGATGCTTTGAAAGAAAACAAGATTCCCGTTCTGTTTGTTCACGGCACAGATGAT
Organism: Candidatus Ornithomonoglobus sp.; assembly: GCA_045537455.1. Classification (GTDB taxonomy): domain Bacteria; phylum Bacillota; class Clostridia; order UBA1381; family UBA1381; genus Ornithomonoglobus_A. The sequence continues at coordinate 28,638 of JAZSPM010000066.1, forward strand.
GATTTTGTCCCAATTGATATGACATACGAAAACTATAAAGCTTGCATAGCTCCCAAGAAATTATTAGTTGTACCGGGAGCAAATCACGCTATGAGTTATATTGTTGATAAAGACGGATACGAAAAAACAGTAAAGGAATTCTGGCAAGAAAATGATATATTAAAAAGTTAAAAAAGGAGACCACTATATGCAAAAAATAGGTATTGTAACGGATAGTCATTGCGGCATATCTCGTGAAGAAGCAAGTAAGTACGGAATAAGGGTTTTGCCAATGCCCTTATACATAGATGATGATTGCTTGTACGAAGGAACTACGATTTCACGGTTGGATTTTTTTGAAAGACTAAAGACCTGCGAAAAAGTCAGCACTTCACAAGCCTCACCTGCCGAAGTAATGGATTTATGGAATGAAAGTCTTACAGAATATGAAACTGTCCTTTATATGCCTATGAGCAGCGGTCTCAGCGGAGCATGTAATACAGCTAAATTATTTGCTGAGGATGATGAATTTAAAAATAGAGTTTTTGTTGTTGACAATGGAAGAATATCAACACCTATGCACCGTTCAATCTTAGATGCGGTAGAGCTTATTGACGAGGGTTATAGTGCAAAGGAAATAAAAGACATTCTCGAATCTGAAAAAGATAAAATGTCCATTTATATAGCCGTAGAAACCTTGGAGTATCTAAAAAAAGGCGGCAGAATATCAAGCACCACTGCAGCTATCGGAACGATTCTTGATATTAAGCCGATACTAAGACTTCATACAGGTCTTTTGGAACAGTTTGAAAAATGCAGAGGCTCTAAAAAGGCAAAGCGTATTATGCTTGAATCTATAAAAGACGATATTGAAAACAAATTCAAAGACTATAATGATGATGAAATATACTTGTTAGCCGCTACAAGTGCTGATGAAGAAGCAACAAATAAGTGGATAGAGCAAATAAAGGAATATTTTCCCGGAAAAGAAATTTTATGTGATCCTCTGTCTCTCGGAATATGCTGTCATACAGGCGAAGGTGCGCTCGGTATTGGAATTTCATGCCGACCAAAAAGAATTAAATAATATTATATGAGTTAAAACAAGTCAAGGTTTAAAAGAATACCTTGGCTTGTTTATTTTCAGTTTAGTTTTTTATTGTAAAATAGCCTCACGATGAATAAAAAGAGAGGATTTTGTTGATGAATGAAATAAAAATCACAAGCAGTAATTTCCGGCAGCAGATAATCGATGCCTTTAAGGAAACCTCCTTTGATATGGCATACGAAATGACAAAACCCTATATAGAGCTGATGAGCTACTATAAGTGTGCAATGATGGAAATTGAAACAAAATTCAATGTTTTAAATGAAGAATATGCATTCAAGCATGACCGCAACCCCATCAGCAGTATCAAAACAAGACTGAAATCACCTAAAAGTGTAAAAGAAAAACTTAAAAGAAAAGGCTTTTCTCTTACTCTTGCTGGCATAGAGGAAAACATAAAGGATGTCGCCGGAATCAGAGTTGTATGCAATTCTCCGGAGGATGTATATACATTAGCTGAATCGCTTTTAAAACAGGATGACATCACTTTGGTTGAAAAAAAGGATTATATCAAAAATCCAAAACCGAACGGCTACAGAAGCTTTCATATGATTGTTGAAATTCCTATTTATCTAGCTTATGAAAAGAAAAAAATGAAGGTGGAAATTCAGCTTAGAACCATCGCTATGGATTTCTGGGCAACCTTAGAGCATCAGCTTCGCTATAAAAAGGATGTTGAATTCACCGATGATATGGCAGAAGAGCTTTATGAATGTGCACAGCTTAGTGCCGAACTGGATTTGAGAATGGAAACACTGAGGAAAAGAGTTGATGCTGCAGCATCAAAAAACACAAGCGACACAAACCAAATTCAGAGTCCTCTGTTCAGGTTGGTGCAAGGCATAGACAATATTAAATAAGGAGAGTAACTTAAATGAATGAAGTAAAAAAGCCAAGAAAACCGCTTTTATTCTATTATGGTATAGCTATGACAATACTATTTCTTATCAATATGTTTGCACTGCCGAATATTCTGCAAAGGCAAATAAAAGAGGTTGATTACGGAACGTTCATAAGTATGACGGAAACGAAGGAAATCGGACTTGTAGAAATTCAGGATAACCAAATTGTTTTTACAGACAAAACCAAAGAAAATGTTTATAAGACAGGTTTAGTAAATGACCCCGGAATGACAGAAAGACTGTATCTGTCCGGAGCAAAATTTTCAAAGGAAATTGTAAAAGAAGCTTCTCCTCTTACATCGTTTCTTGTGTCATGGGTTCTTCCTATGCTGATGTTTGTAGGCATAGGACAATTACTTTCACGCCAGATGATGAAAAAGATGGGCGGTTCCGATTCCATGATGTTTAATATGGGAAAAAGTAATGCCAAGATTTATGTAAAGTCATCTAACGGCATTAAGTTTGCCGATGTTGCAGGTGAAGACGAAGCAAAGGAAAATCTCACAGAAATTGTGGATTATTTGCATAACCCGAAAAAATATTCTGAAATCGGTGCTTCCATGCCGAAGGGCATTCTTCTTGTAGGCCCTCCGGGAACGGGTAAAACTATGCTTGCAAAAGCGGTTGCGGGTGAAGCAAATGTGCCTTTCTTCTCAATGTCAGGTTCAGAATTTGTTGAAATGTTCGTTGGTATGGGTGCATCAAAGGTTCGTGACCTCTTCAAGCAGGCAAAAGAAAAGGCTCCGTGTATTGTATTTATAGATGAAATTGATGCAATCGGAGGAAAACGAAACAGCGGTGGTATGGGTGGACATGACGAACGCGAACAGACACTCAACCAGCTTCTCACAGAGATGGATGGCTTTGAGGGAAATACAGGCGTTATCATCCTTGCAGCCACAAACAGACCAGAATCTCTTGATCCGGCACTTACTCGCCCCGGCAGATTTGACCGCCGTGTACCTGTTGAACTACCTGACCTTAAAGGAAGAGAAGAAATTTTAAAAGTACACGCAAAGAAAATAAAAACTGAACCTTCCATAGACTATAGCCAAGTTGCAAAAATGGCTTCCGGAGCATCAGGCGCAGAGCTTGCAAATATTGTGAATGAAGCCGCACTCCGTGCAGTACGAAGCGGCAGAACACTTGTTTCTCAGGCTGACCTTGAAGAAAGTATAGAAGTTGTTATTGCGGGTTATGAAAAGAAAAACGCAATACTGACCGATAAAGAAAAAATGATTGTTGCATATCACGAAATCGGTCATGCCCTGGTTGCTGCAAAACAAACCAACTCTGCTCCTGTTCAAAAAATAACCATAATTCCAAGAACATCCGGTGCCCTTGGCTATACAATGCAGGTTGAGGACGGCAATCATTACCTTATGAGTAAGGAAGAAATCGAAAACAAAATAGCAACTTATACAGGCGGTCGTGCTGCTGAAGAACTCATATTCGGCAGTGTTACCACCGGAGCATCAAATGATATTGAGCAGGCAACAAAGCTTGCAAGAGCAATGATTACAAGATTTGGTATGAGTGATGAATTTGATATGGTGGCTATGGAAACCGTTACAAACCAATATCTCGGTGGTGACGCATCTTTAGCCTGCAGTGCTGAAACACAGACAAAAATAGACAATCAGGTTGTTAACCTTGTCAAGACACAGCACGAAAAAGCAAAGCAAATTCTCGCGGATAACAAAATAAAGCTTGACGAGCTTGCTAAGTACCTTTATGAGCATGAAACTATCACAGGCGAAGAATTTATGCGGATTTTGGAGGAATGACGGATGAAAAAACGCAGTTGCAAAATGACAACAGAAGAAAAAACAGAACACGAATTTGCTGTAAAGATAAGAAAAATGACGGATAAACAAATATACGAATTTATCTGCGACCTCTCTGAGAAAAATTCTGTTGAGGAATTTATCGCACGACTTGAATCTCAATCCTATGCAGGCATTGGTCCTGCAACAATAAAAAAAATTAAAGAGTTTGCAGTGGAAAATGGTTACATGCAGTGATAAAGGGTATCGTAAGTGTCTGTTTGGGGCCTAAATGTATATCAAAATATGATACACCTTAAACAAAGAAAAGCACTTTGAAAAACTTCGTAGACTTTCCTCATCTTCTGTGGTATCTTTGTGTCACATGGAGGTGAAAGCATATGGGAAAACACACTGAAGCTTTAAGGCGATTGCATTTCGGTTAACGAATGTGCAACCGCCTTTTGAATTATACGCTGAAACATTGACAACAATTTTTCAAAGTGTATTCGAAAAAATATTCGGTATATAATATTTGAGAAGGAGTTGTTGATAATGAATGAAATTACTAAGTGCACTATTGATGAATATAAAAATTATTTGATTGAAGAAGAAAAATGTCCTGTCACTATAGAAAAGTACATCCGTGACATCACCTCATTTATAACTTGGGCAGATGGCAATGAACTTACAAAAGCACTTGTGCTTGAATACAAAAACGTATTGGTACAACAATATGCACCTGCAAGTGTGAACTCTGTACTGTCTTCCCTCAACGGATACTTTGGTTACATTGAGAGATATGACCTTAAGGTTAAGAACTTAAAAGTGCAAAGACAAATATTTTGTCAGAGCGAAAAGGAACTTACCAAAGCTGAATATGAAAGATTACTCAAAGCGGCAAAGAACAAAAAGAACGAGCGCCTCTACCTCATAATGCAGACGATATGTGCCACGGGGATTCGTGTAAGTGAATTAAAATATATCGACGTTAATTCTGTCATGACAGGTCAGGCTCAGGTTAGATTGAAAGGTAAAATACGAATGATAATACTGCCGAGAGAACTCTGCCAATTGCTTAAAAAATATATAAAGGAAAGGCATATCACTTCGGGCAGTGTATTCGTAACGAGAAAAGGTCAGCCAGTGGACAGACATTCGATATGGAAATCGATGAAACAATTGTGTGAAAGTGCCGGAGTATCGAAAGAAAAAGTGTTCCCACATAACCTCCGCCACTTGTTTGCAAGGACATACTATTCACTGCAAAAAGATATCGTTCGCCTTGCAGATATTCTTGGTCATTCGAGTGTAAATACTACAAGAATCTATACCATAGAAAATGGCTCAACCCACCGCAGGCAAATGCAAAGAATGGGACTCGTGCGGATGCAAAATTAAAAAGACCACATAATCAGCATTATGTGGCAAAACAATTAAAATATTTACATAAATTATACCACGAAAGTGCAAAAAGGTCAATGTTTCAGGGATAAATACAGAAAAATCGTAAAATTTGCACACAACAAATAGACCAATGAAAAAATTAGGACTCATTGGTCTGAGGCTCTTTTGAATTTGTGGTAACCGCAATCACCTGAGAGGGTGATTTTTTTATTTCAGCAGTCTTAGTTACCAACATAATGCTGATTATGTGTGTAACTGGAGAGGAACTATGAATCAAGAAGAATTAAGATTACACAGATGTTGTTTTACAGGGCATCGTCCTGAGAAAATGGAGCTTGGAAAAAAAGAAATTAAGTCGTTACTTGAAAAAGCAATAGACGAGGCTATTGCAGATGGGTATGTAACCTTTATAACAGGTATGGCAATGGGAACGGATATATGGGCAGCGGAGATTGTGTTGGAGAGAAAGAAAACAAACAAGGACTTGCACCTGATATGTGCACTGCCTCATCCGAATTTCGAGAGCAGACGCAGTTTGACAGAAAAGATGAGATTTAATAAAATAACTAAAAAAGCAGACATTGTCAAGAAAATCAGCGAACATTACTTTACAGGATGCTATCAAGTAAGAAATGAATGGATGGTTGATAGGTCAAATCTTGTAATAGCTGTTTTTAACGGTCACAAAAGCGGAACCAAAAATACAGTTGATTATGCAAAGAGAAAAGGTGTAAATGTTATTAATATATTGGAATAATTCCTTCATAGACTTATGGCATCTTCTGTGATATGTTTGTGTTGCCGAAAAGGTAAATACAAATTTAGGAGATGAAAGATTATGAAGAAAAAAGTATTATGCACGGCATTAGCAGTAACTATGCTACTAACAACAACGGCATCTGCAACTGCAAAACCCTGGTGGCTCAGTAAGTATCGAGTGACATTCGACAACGAACTTGGAATCGTAGGAAATGCAACCTTAACCTTCGCATCGGACGGCGGTAGCTTTATCAGGCCAATAACAAAAAGGTATGGTGAGAGCATCAGCCTTGAAAGTTATGTCCCAACAAAATACGGATATACATTCAAGGGATGGTTCACCGATCCGAGAACAAAACAGAATCAGGTAACAATATTTAAATTCACAAAGCCTGATGTGCTTTATGCAAAATGGGAAAAGAATCCTGAAGAACCCATAAATCCAAATGACGAAATCATGGCAAAGGACACCTGCTACCTCACCGATGAGGAAACTGTAAAAAGGAACGAAATCATACAAGAAAAAAATAAGGCCTACATAGAAGGCTTCGGCTATGTAGCACCTGCAAAAACAAAAACCGTCATAGTAGACTCGGACGGCGATATAAATAAAATGGTCGGAGCAATGGAATAAATCAAAAACATCACCACAATATAAGGGATTAAAAAGCCCTGTGTGGCACAAAACTCATGCAGGTAGGGTAACTACACCCTATCTGCTTTTTTATGCAAAATAAAGGGCATTGTCAATGTATTTTGCAAAAACAATGCCCTTTATAATTATTTTTTCTTTGCTCTGTTCGGGAAGTATGCCTCGTTCCAGTCTATATACTCCTGAAGCGTTATTTTGCCGTCATTGCAATCGTCACGAAGTGTAATGGCTTTATATCTCCATTGGTTAAATTCATGCTCCTTAATCTGCCTTGTGCCAATTCTTGCATGATAACGCTTATAGTACTTGTCATACACCTTTTTTGCTTCATTATTGGCATTTTTCTTTTTATATTCATCAAGAGCAGCAAGCTTCTGACAAGACTGTGTTTTCCCTTCGGGAACTCTGTCACAGTATTTTGTTCCGTGGTTCCCCTTAACTATGAAATACTTGCCACACCATTTGCATTTTCTAAAACTAATATCCATTTCAAGCATTTTTGTAAATTCAAGCTCAAGAATTTGGGCAACGGTGGAAAAATGGTAGTATGTGTCTAAATATATCGGGGTTACAAGCTCCTCCTTCAGTTTCTCAGGGGTAATATTGAACTTTTCTGCAAGCACCGTTATTCC
>JAZSPM010000054.1:0-9349 GCA_045537455.1 Candidatus Ornithomonoglobus sp.
TTTGTTGTATTTTTTCGGAGCGATAAAATTCTGATATACTTGTTCATTCAGCAAATAAAAATCAAAAGCATTATCTATAGCTTTAAGAAGTTCCGCCCTGCTGAGCATTGTACCAAACGCAATGAAAAACATATCCTTGACTGCAAACGGTAGAGCATATTTTACGAGAAAAGTCAGAATTGAATTTTCTGGAGTAGTATATTTTAGATTTATGAAATAATTATCAAGAATTTCACCCATTGTATTAATAGGAGTTTCATCTCGCTTACTGTCAAGATACATATTGAGAAAAAGTGGATTTTTAAGTATTTCTTTGATATTTTCGCTCTGTAAAACAATATTATTTTCAGCAAGTACACACTCTAATTCAGTATCGGAAAGTCCTGATATTTCAATATGTTTAATACTTCTTAAAACATCATAATCCGGAATAATTCGTCCGCTTATGATTATACGTACATTTTGCCATTTGCTGTAAATACTTTCAAGTTCAGAAATAAAACTTATTTGAATATCAGAGGGCATTTCATTAACTCCGTCTAATAACAGCGTATAACTTGGTTTGCTGCTGACAGGAGCAGATATCAACATTTTTTCAAGTTCCGTAAGCTGCTGTAAAACAGCTGTTTCACCCTCGTTGGCAATAAGCGCATCATAAGTCTGATATTCGTATTGGTAATGATATTTCAGTAAAATCTGCAAAAGAATGTGGCAGCTATCCGAGCTGAAATTCTTGTGAATTTCAAAGTTATAGCTATACAGAGGAAAATAGAAATTAACGGTATTTTTATCGCATAACAGACTTTTCAACAGAGTAGATTTTCCTGCTCCTCCCGAACCGTAGATGAAAACATTTTCTGAATTAGGGAACCCAGAAATCACCCTGCTATCACATTTTAACTCCAACTGATATTTCATTTCCGCTGACTTTTGATTTTTAGCATTTTCGTGGATATTCTCCATAAGGTTTATGGGGAGATTAGTTTCAAGAGAAAAATCATTCCTATACCGTACAACTCTAAAACTGCGTTTTTCGTCTATTTCTAGAAGATTCACACACTCAGCTATATCAGAATTTTTGTGAACGTGATAGAGAAGTCCAAGCAAAAGGGCTTCAATACAAATTTTCTTTGGATGTGCAAAACTTCCGATAATACGTTCTTTCGGTATATCTTCCATTCCATATCTGATTGAAGTTATACTTATATCCAGACGCATAATTTCAAGAAGTGTATATACAAGAGAATCTCTTTTACTTTCATCAATAACAATATCAACAAATCTTCTCATTTTGTGAAGAAAACGGCTGTATTTCGTTATATCTTCAAAATCTTCAAATGAAAATAAATCGTATGGGTAACCCTGTCCCGTTCTGATAAATCGACTGAGAAAGCGTTCAAGCTTACGATATGCGTCGTGATGGGTGACCTCGTTATTAAATTTATTGAGGATATTCTCCTCGGAAGTCAGATTTTTATTATTATGGTCGGCAATTATCTCCATAAACATAACAAATAAACGTCCGTTGCTTGTCATACCCTTACCTGTAACCTTGCTCTGTATAATAAGCGACAATAGCACATTCAGCGTTAATTTCTGCATATCTCCACCTCCTGAAATTGCGGCAAATCCATAGTTTTTTGCGGCAAATCTTCTTCAAATATGTGTTACTATCTAATTGATAGAATTTGTTTTATTGTAACACACCAAAACTGCTTTGTCAATAAAAAATGCCGCAAATTTCAGCACTCTGCGTCAAAATCTCAGAATATAACAAATAACAGCCATTTTCCAAGATATCACGACGATTAATCTGACGGTTTAAAATATTTAAGCTGAAATTTTCAGAAGCTTCATACATTCGGTTTTGCGTTCTATAGATGAATGGACATAACGATTTAAGGTTGTTTCAACAGAAGAATGTCCTAAGATTTCAGACAGCGTTTTCACATCAAAGCCAGCTTTAACGCAATTTGTAGCGAAAATATGGCGGAGAACATGGTAATTAACTGACGGCAAATCTGCTTTTTTCAGTATAGTTTTAAACCTTCTCTGCATTGTGCGAGGTTCGGTGATTTTTGAATTTCCTGATAATATATAAGAATTATCGTAGCTTCTAAACTGCTTCATCAGTTTCATAATGAAAGCAGGAATAGGAATTTCTCTCCGTGAATTGCGGCTTTTAGGAGTTCCAATCATTATTTTTGTTCCATTATTCTCACAGCTTACACGCTGCACAGTTCTGCTGACGGTAAGAATACTTTTTTCAAAGTCAACATCAGACCATTTCAAACCGCATACTTCGCCAACACGCAATCCCATATATAAACTAATCAGCACACATAGGGAAGTGCGATTCATATTTCCTGTAAGATAATCGCACAGTTTTTTCTGCTGATTTTCGTTTAAAAGCGTCATTTTTGACTTTTCTATTTTAGGCAGTATAACATCTGCAATCGGGTTTCTGAATCCGTGTACACGACTGATATATTTCGACATTGATTTGAAAACGATAACAATATCTGATACATATTTTGCGGATAATCCGCTGTTCAACTTTTTTTCAATAAACCCATGTACTGATTGAACTGTAAGCTGTTCGTATTTCACATCGGCAAAATACGGAAGAATATGCTTGTCTGCTTTCATTCTGTAATTTGCATAAGTTGACTCTTTTGCCTTTAATCTTACTGCGGAAAGCCATTCTTCAAAAAGCTCTCCAACTGTAAGTTTTCCCGATGATACGGTGTTTACAGGTTTAGATTTCAACAGAATAAGCTTTGATTTCACATCGTTGTATGTTTTTCCATAGATTGAACGATATTTAGTTTTTCTCGATAAATCATCAAACACCTTATATCTGCCTTCCCAGCGGTTATCCTTACGCTTGTAAATGTTTTCTCCTTTGCGTGGCATAATCTTCCTCCATAATTGACTGAATTTGTGACGGCTTAAATAATTTACCGCAACAGCATAATCAACAAATTCTGCATTTCGTCTTTGTTTATAATAACAAAATTCATATTTCATCATATAAAATTAACAAAATATTCTTGAAATATTGAATGTTTTGTTATAATCATTACATAAACAAAGGTCGCAAATTGCTGAAATTTGCGGTAATTTCATAACAATTATAACATTTACGAAGGCTTTTGTTATTAAAGGAAATTTCACAAGATATTACGAGGAGGACCAGGATAAAATGACAATAAATAAAACTATGAGTTCTTATGTTGGTTATACACATCATTTTTTTGAAGAAACATAAGCGGATGATATTATTTCATTAGCAATAGGCGGAAGAAAAGGTTATGAACGGAACGGTATAGAAAGTTTTGTGAATTCAAAACGAAGTAAGGTATAGTAAAGAAATTTTTTATAATTGATCGGTTGCTTTTTATCTTTTCACTGTTTCTTATCTTTGAAGTGCTTTTTTATCATATTTTATCACTTCAATGGCTGTGTCCTTACTATTGCTTTCGTTCCATTCCGCAATTAAATTTACAATCATATTCAAAGAAAGGAAAATGGTTAAACCCATAATGGTGAACAATATGAGAGAAACATTGATTCACAAGCTCGAAAAATACGAGCAAATCATTCAACGCATCAGCACAATTGCACAGTCCGTCATACAGCCAGAAACAAAATCTAAACTTTTCACAGTTCATAGTATTACAACCGAATTGTTAGATAGAATTAAAAATAATTCCTTTGAAATTGCTATTGTTGGGTTAGAAAAAGCTGGTAAAAGTACATTCGCCAATGCATTGATTGGCTTGGATATACTTCCAACAAAAGAGGAAAGATGCACATACACGTCTTCTTGTGTAAAGTATGCCTCTCAAACATATGCTGAAGTAGAATTTTTTACTATGCAAGAGTTTAATGAACGGTTTGAATCAAATTTAAAAGCTCTTGGTGTCTCTCTTGAATCAAATGAGTATGGCAGAGTATCGCTTTCTGAGCTACAACGGCACACTAATGATGTGGTACTTAATCCGGAAAAGCGTAACATCTTGGAAGATCTTACTGATATGATCAAAAGTGAAACCGAAATTATGCGATGGTTAGGAAAGCCTATTCAGCATTTTAATGAAGGTGATATGCAGACGAACGAGTTTAAAAACTTAGTCCAGAATCCAGATAGAGTGGAGGGACAATATGTCGCAAAACCGGCATTTGCTGTAAAAAGAATAACAGTTTATTCTGATAAGTTAGCAGATATGAGAAACTGTATAATTTATGATGTTCCAGGTTTTGATAGTCCTACTGCGATTCACATTGAACAAACACGAGAGCGAATGGATTCAGCAGATGCAGTCATTCTTATTGCAAATGCTTCCAAGCCAAGTCTGACTGGACCTCAGGTAAACATTTTCAGATCTAGTGTTGACTCAGATGGGATTCCGTTTAATGAAAAAATCTTTGTATTCGCCAATCGTGCTGATGAAAGTAGAAACCTGCAATATAATTTAGGTGTTTTGAGAGATGATCTTAATAAATACAGTATACTTAGAAATGTAAATAATGATAGATTAATATCCGGCTCTGCTTTTGCATATCTTTGCAAATTAAAAGATTCTCAAGAAGAGAGTGCACAGCAAGCAATCGCTAACTTGCAGAATAATGGCATAACTGACGGAATTGAAGAAATCAAGAAAAAATTGGAGCAGTACAACAATGTTGTCAGAATTCGAGTTATCGAAAAGAGAGTCAGCAATCTTGAAAAGTCAATTCGAGAAATAATCGAAGAGATCACGGTTTCATGTGGAAATATCTCTTTTACCGCTGGTAATGATGTTGAGATGCTAAAATCCTTCTTATCTGTGCAAAGCAAATTTTATGAAAAGCTTGTTTTTTATAGAAGCGATATCAGAAACATCTTGATTGAAAGACCTTTGACTTCAAGTATTTTAAGTGTACTAAAGGATGAATTAAGACCAGAAGAGTTGTATCCCACTGAATCAGAGATAGAGTATTTAAAAAAAGAAGCTACACAGGGTATTGCTCAATTCGAGTCGAAGTTACGTGAGTTGAAACGATTTGAAGTCAGAGAAAAATTTGATAGTATTACTTTAGGTATTACTGAAGATCTAAAAAGAAGGGTAATTGACGAGCTTATTGAAAAACTACTAGATTCTTTAAATGTTCCTTCGGAACACATTTACTATGAAGAAGTAAAAAACATGTCGAAGGATTATATTGAGAGCTTCTTCAATGATTTCAACTTTAATATCATTCATAAGGCTTTGACATTACGTTTTTCCGATGAAGTTTTTGAAATCCTGATCAATAAGCCATTCCTTATGCCTGATAGAATTGAATTTTTCCAAGAGAATATTGAAAATCTGGTTTCGCTTGCATTATACAGCCAAAATGTAAGAGATATTATAAGAAATGATTCTAGGCTCGATGCTACAAATTTACCCATGATCAATAGCATCTTATTCCATGACGGCCTTGAAAAGCAAACTGTTAACAGCAATATCTCTCAGAATGATAAAGATATTTATATCAATGCAGTTAAAAATGCTATTAAACCAAAACTGAAAAATGACTGTTTGGAATTGGAATCACTTGCTGAGCAGACGGTTAATTGGTGCTGCGAAAATAGTATAGACATTAATAATTTTGTTCGAACATTGAGTTCTATCATGCCAGATTTAAGGCAGAAAAATTATACAAGTGAAAAAGAGTTTGAAGCGGTCAAATACTATTTGAATTCTGCAATGGATCAAGTAATATCTAAAAAAATGAGAACTGTACTGAACTCTAAGCCGCTAAAGGACAGATACCAAGAAGCAAGTAAATCGAGAATCAATTCACATGAGTGGGTAATCGAAAGGTTTAAAGAAGATATTTGTATTTTAATAAGCATTATTTCTGGTCCTGTCGTCAATGCTATTCAATTAGAAGTTCCTTTTGTAGCAAATCTAATGGATATCATCGACAAAATAAAGCAAAGTGTCCAGGATAAAAGCACTCATTTCATTGATTTTTATGGCAAGATTTACACCAAAAGTGAATATCAAAAAGTTGAGGAGATTGAATCGATTCATCAGATCAACAATGAGAAGCAGGCAATCCTTGATAATGTGAGCAGCTTGCTTGAAGAAATGGAATAGGAGATTGAACTATGGGAATTTTTGATTCTACATTTACGGATGAAGCTAAAAAGATGGCTATCGAATCTGACAAACCTAACGCATTTGCTGACTTTGCACAAAAAACAACTATACCGAAGGCAATTTCTGAACGGCACGTTGCTTGTGTTTTCTTATTAGATGTTTCTGGTTCTATGCATCGAGGCGATGCAATTACCAAACTGAATGAAGGAATGTCGAAGTTTAAGGAATATATGCAAAGTGAGAGTAGAATTGCCGATGTTGTTGACGTTGCAATTATCACATTTGGCAGCACTGTTTCTATCATTCAGGATTTCACACCCGTTTCTGAAATGAGCGTGCCGGCACTTACAGCTAATGGTCAAACTCCTCTCGGTGAAGCACTAACTATGGGAATGGAACTTGTAAAAAAGAGGAAAGAAGTTTATAAAACTACTGGAACTCCATATTTTAGACCTTGGATCTTCTGTATAACTGATGGCGTTCCGACTGATGATTGGCACGATGCGGCTACCAAATTAAAGCAGGCGGAAGCCGCAAATAAAGTCATAGCACGCTGCGTTTGTATTGAGAACGACCCTAATTTTACCAAAGCAGAAATTAAAGAGATTTTCAGCCCAGGTAGAATATTAAAACTGGAAAATCTTGATTTTAATGGATTGTTTGAGTTTGTCTCTAATAGTTTAACAGCAGTAAGTCAAAGTACACCTGGAGAGACAAAAATCAATGTTGCTATTCCAAACACCATTAGTCTTGAGATATAATTGGTGATCAATATGCTTGGCTTTTATAATATTTCATTGCAAGGTAGTTCGCATAAAATATCTGGAAAGGGGTGTCAGGATTCTAGCGGTATAGTAAAGCTAGAGAATAACTGGATTGTGTCTGTTATTGCGGATGGTTTGGGATCTGCACGATATTCTGATGTTGGCTCATCAAATGCTGTGCAGACTATAATAAAATATCTTCAGGATCATTTACTTACTGAATGGAATGTTGAAATTATCTGTGATGTTTTAAAAGATGCATATATCTCAGCCAAGAATAGTATAGCGAATATATCTCAAGTTAGTGATATTTCAATTAGAGAATATGATACCACACTAACAACAGCAGTATATAATGGAAAGCAAATTGTATATGCTCATGTTGGAGATGGAGGTATAGTTCAAATCCTTGACAATGGTTGTTTTACACAACTGACAGTAGTGCAAAAAGGCGAAGAATTTAATAGCGTTGAACCTCTTAGAAATGAGAAAGCATGGGTATTTGGCTCTTCGGATGAGAACGTCTGTGCTTTTGCAATGTTTACAGATGGTGTATATGATGTTGTATGCCCATGGCTTCTCGCTACGGAAGAGCAAAAAATCTATGTAAATTATGTTAGATTGTTTATGGACATGAATGTTATAAAAGCTGAATCAGAAGAGGATTTCATCCTTTTGAAAGAAAATGCTGAAAGCTTTTTGTTGTCCGAATATAATTCAAATATAACAGATGATAAAACTGTAGCAGTTGTTGTTAATACTGATATAATTCCACCACTTCAACCTGAGGAATACTATATCGAACCTAATTGGGAGGCTTTGAAGCGTAAAAACGATGACAAATTATACGGTCAAGAGCCGATAACGGAGTGATATAAATGCGTGAATTTACTACTTCAAATGGTAAAATACTCACATTTGAAGACAAACCTCTGAGCCAAGGCGGCGAAGGAGCTATCTATAAACAATATGACGAGCTTGGTCATGGTGATATTGGAGATTTGGCAAAAATTTTCCACGATGGTAAGGAAAAGGGAAAAGAAGAAAAAATAAAAGCCATGCTTTCTATTCCATCCCCTACACCGTCTACAAATTTTGCATGGCCTAAAGAAATCCTGTATGACGTGAGTACAGGTGGTTTTCGTGGCTATGTCATGTATATGAAGTATAATAAAGAAGAATTAGGAAAAATCGCAGTTGCAGATTGTAAATACAGAAAAGAAAAAGGATGGCTCTTTTATCTAAGTATAGCTAAAAGTTTGGCACAAACTGTAGCTGGGCTTCATAAGATAAATCAGGTAATTGGTGATTTGAATGATAAAAATGTTCTCGTCGATATGGAAACAGCCCAAGTAACTCTTATTGACAATGACTCTTTCCATATCACCTCAAGCAATGTAACACACAGGTGTTGTGTTGGTATGGGGGAATACATAGCTCCTGAAATTCAAGGAATTAATTTTCGTGAAGCATCATTGCCAACATTTACGGCAAGTACGGACAATTTCTCTCTCGCAATTCTCATATTTAAGTTGTTAATGAATGGACTTCACCCTTTTGCAAGTGCTACAATTGATGAGAATTCTATTGAGGAGAATATAAAAAATGGCCGATCTCCATTTTTCTTAAACGAAAACAAAGGAAAATCAATTGAACCGCCCTATGCTCCACCAGTTGATATAATCCAATCTAAATTATATAAACTATTCAAAACAACTTTTAATGATAGCCTCGGAGCCCCTAAAAAACGGCCAACTGCACAAGATTTTTATGATGCACTCGATAGCCTTTCAATAGAGAGTAACATCGAAAAATGTAAGATTGGATCTCATGTGTTTCCAAAGGGAATGCCTTCATGTCCTTGGTGTTATGTAGAAGACAAGATGCTTCTTCTTAACAGAGGAACCCTTCAAAATGACTTTACATACAGTTCGTATAGTAAACAGTATAAAAAATCAGTGTCAAGCGTCCGTGTTGGCGTTGATAGCACTGAAGAACATAACAGGCAGGATATGCTTGATATGTCCAATTATGGTGATGTCCCCTCTAATGACCTCCGCTCGCTATCAGTTCCGTCATTGAATGGTCAAGTCAAATCGCCTGCTCCAATTTCATCTTCGAGAAAGGCATTAAGTACTATAGCCTGTATCGGGATATCAATTCTTACAATCGGGATATGTATAGCATCATATATCTTATCATTTCCTTTGATAGCAATTATATCAGCAGTCTTAATGGCAATTTTAACTATAGTATGTCTGCCAAAGCTAAACAAAAATAATGCTTATAAATCTATTGTAGAATTTACAGATGGGCATCTCTAAAAACCCCTGTACAAAAACGGGAAAATATGATATAATATAGATATGAAAGTAAGACAGAAAAGCTTCTTTGATGAAGAAAACAGAATGGAAAAGATAAGTAAGATAGGCGATCCGTTAGAGATGCTGA
>JAZSPM010000146.1:0-3453 GCA_045537455.1 Candidatus Ornithomonoglobus sp.
AAGCTGGATGAATAATCTTCCCAGATATTACAAAACTGATACACAGATTTTCTGTCATGCAGGAGTATGTGAAGAAGCAGGGGAGTACTGGGAGTGGAGTACCAATGATTATGAATATACATCCAAGTATCCTGCTGAAACGGGCAAATTCTGTATGGATATTATTGCAGGTCACATCGGGACAGCTTCAATAAGCAGAAATCCTCAATTCAACGATATATACTGGGACGGCAAAAGCCATTATTATATCGACGGTTCTGTTTTGAAAAGCGGAAAAATCCCTGTTCTTATGTATGATACAGATACAAAAAGGTATTATCGTATGAGCGAAAATGGAGCATGGCCTGTACTCGCATATAACGATGAATATTAATGTTTTATGATGTGTGACGGCTTGCTTGCGTCTTGATGATATGAAAGGGTTTTATTCAGATACTATTTAATAAATAAAGAACCTCGATTTTTCGCAATAAATCGAGGTTCTTTTTATGCTTTTTAAACGCTTTTTTCTGAAAGAGTTTCCATAAGTTCAGGCAAATCACTGAAATTTTCCAATTCGGGAACAGATTGCTCAATTGTACCAAATCCGTAAGCGGCATGAATAAAATCAAGTCCTGCTTTCATTGTTGCATCGTAATCTCCCTGAATATCGCCGACATACCATGCTTTATCAAGGTTATTTCTTTTTGCGATAAGAGCGATGTTATCACCCTTTTCAAAGAGATTGTTTCCGTAACATTCAATATCATCGAAATATTTGCCAAATCCGTAATAATCGAGAAATGCCTCTATATAGCCGCTTTGACAGTTGCTGACAATATAGAGATGATAATTTTCTTTAAGGCGGATTAAAGTATTTTCAAGTTCGGGATAAAGATTGCCGCCGTGTTTGCGGAGATATTCATTTTCGTGGTCACAGCATAAGTTCAGCAGTTCCATACGCTCATCTTTTGAAAGACTGCCGAAAAGAATATCAGCTATTTTATCCATGGTAAGCCCCATAACACCCATAATATCCTTTTGAGTTATATCGGGTAAATCGTATTTCAATTCTCTGATTTTTTCAGTCCATGAAGCAGCAACATTTTCGGAGGAATCCCAGAGAGTGCCGTCCATATCAAATATCAAACCTTTTTTCATTTTCCTTCCACCATTCTGTTATATATTTCATCAAGCTGTATTCTGTCAGGTTTTACATCGTTAAGTATAGTTATTCTGTCAGCTCGGACAGTACGTGCTTTTTCCCATATATCAGCAAACATATCTTTTGTTATGCCGTATGATTGGGGATTTGTAGCAATACCGTAAGTTTTGAAGAAATTCAGCAGTCCTGCTGCATCTTGTCCCTGAAAAATACAAGCAGGAATACTTCCTAATGCAACGGCAAGACCATGCGTTATTTTTACATTGGGGTAATATTCCTCTATAGCGTGAGCAAAAAGATGCTCACTTCCGCTGCAAGGTCTTGAAGAACCTGCAATTTCCATAGCAAGACCGCCCATAACAAGGGCTCTTGAAAGTATTCGGATAAACACACGGCTTTTCATATTCTTTTCATCACAATGATATACGGAATCATAACTCATTCTGCTTAGAGCATAAGCAAAATCGTCAATGCGAGATGATGTTCTGGAGGCTGAAAGCTTCCAATCAAAAAGAGCAGTATGTTTGGCAATTGTATCGCCTATTCCCGAAAGCGTCTGATCTACAGGAGCATTGATAATCATATTTGTGTCAACAATTATCGCTGTGGGAATTTTACATTCAAAGGTTTTACGGGCTTTTCCGTAGGTTTCAAGTACAGAAAATGGCGATGCAAGAGAATCATTGCTTAAAGATGTAGGCATACATATATATACCGCCTTGCTTATATGTGCGGCATATTTAGCAGTATCAAGAACTCTGCCGCCGCCTATGCCTATTATTACTTTAATATCTTCAACGCAGACTTTTTTAGCAATGTAAACAGCTTCATCAAAGCTTGCATTTTTCATTGTGAATATTTCGGCATTCCCAAAATCTCTGCTTATATCGTCAATTTTATCTTTGTAAATGCTGATTAGAAATTCTTCTGATATAATCATGGCTTTCTGTCCGATTATATCGGGAATGTATCGTTTTACTATTTCTTCTGAATGAAGAAAAGCATCTTCCTCAACTGTAAGACAAATAGGAAGATTAAATCTTGTATGCTGGTTCATTTGACACCTCGGTTTATTGTGTTATAGCTTATTTTTGGATAGATTCAAGGCTGAATATGATTTGTAATAGCAAGCACTTGACTTTCCGATATTATTATACTATAATATTTATAAATATTCTGTTGTATTTGCAACAGTAACAGAGATTTTATGAAAAATGTTAGGAGAATAAAATGAACGGTATAAAAGTTATGGATATGCGATGTAATAAGGGGGATAGTGCTTTTCTGATAGATGACGGAAAAACAGCAATATTATATGATACAGGTTTTGGCTTTACGGGATTTGAAGTGGCAAAGAATATACAAGCAGTTCTTGGAGAAAGAAAACTTGATTATATTTTCCTTACTCATTCCCATTATGACCATGCTCTCGGAAGTGCATATATTTTGCGATACTATCCCACAGCAAAGGTTGTAGCAGGAAGTTATGCCGCAGGTATTTTTCAGCGTGAGGGAGCAAAGCGTACAATGCGTGAAATGGATGCAAAATTTGCTGAGAAATGCGGTGTGAAAGACTATCAATTCCTTGGAGATGAACTGAAAGTCGATATACCTGTCAATGAGGGCGATGTAATACAAGCAGGGGATATGTGCTTTGAAGTAATAGATTTACCCGGTCATACTCGCTGTTCTATTGGTTTTATTTGCAAGGAAAAAGGCTTGCTTTTATCATCTGAAACCCTTGGAGTGTATGACGGAGAAAAAAGAATAGTACCGTCATATCTTGTGAGTTATTCTGATGCTGTTTCGTCAATTGAGAAAGTGAAGAAACTTGATATTAAGCGTATACTTGCACCTCATTATGGTATTCTCAATGAGGAGCAGACAAAATATTTTCTTGACAATATGAAGTCTGCTTCTGAAAATGCTGCACATAATATACTGAAAAGTCTGAAAGACGGAAAAAGCAGCAATGAAATTATTTCAGATTTCAAAGCTGAATTCTGGCATGGTTACATCAAGGAGATTTACCCTGAAGATGCAATTGAGCTCAATACATCAATTATGATAGAGCTTATCAGAAAAGAATTGATGTGAAGAATTTAGAAGGTGAAAGTATGAACGGTGTAAACAAAACATTATATATCCCTTTGTATGGAAAATCTTATGTCAGCAAAAAGGGATTATTCTTAAAAGATAAAAAAGCTGAACAAATCTGGAAAGCAGAGGGATTTGAGCTGAAAGGCAAATCAAAGTCAAAGTGGCTTGCCTATTATATGGGAATTCGTTCTGCCGTATTTGATGATTGG
>JAZSPM010000056.1:0-2014 GCA_045537455.1 Candidatus Ornithomonoglobus sp.
ACATCAGATTTTTCAAAGGGTAATTTCTGGTTTATTCTTGCAAATGGCGGAGAACATGGTTGGTACTATGTGCGTCAGTACATCTACAATTGCCTGCCGTTCTTCTTCCGTCAGTCATAAATGTTATCCCATTCGATTACAAAATCAAGTTAATTCCCAAGAAACAGAGCCGAGTTTTTTAACAAGGCTCTGTTTCACTATTGACAAAAAAGTGTGGATATTGTATAATTGTATTAGCAAATGTGCTGAGGTGATAAAATGGAAAGCAAAGGCAGAATAGTTGTTATTGTTCCTCATATAAGCAGTAATACTGAAACGGAATTAATTGATGTGATATACAAAAAAGCCGCTGAATACGGCTATGATGTTCTTGTAATATCAGGTGTAATAAATTATGTAGATGATATGCTGGATGGGACTTATTGCAAGGGACAGACAAATATTTATGACCTGATACTCTACGGAGATTTTGACGGCTTTATATTTGAAGCAAATATTTTTTGCAGTGAAAAACAGCGGAAAATAATTCTTGATTTGTTGAAAAAGCGTGATATACCTACAGTTGTTGTTAATTATGAGCAGCCATATTTTCCTGTTGTATCAGCAGATGAAACTATGCTGTTTTATCTGACAACGGAACATCTCATAAAAGAGCATAATTGCCGTAAATTTTATTGTATCGGCGGTTATAAAGGACATATTCCCTCAGAACAGCGTATATACGGATTCAGAAAAGCAATGGATAACGCAGGTATTGAATACGATGAAAGCTGCATTATTTACGGCAATTATTGGCGTGATATTCCACGGCAGATAGCTCTTGACATTGCAAATGGTAAAATAGAAAAGCCTGACGGAATTATTTGCGGAAACGATATTATGGCTGTGGAAGTATGCCGAACACTTATGGAAAATGGTGTGAAAGTTCCCGAAGATGTAAAGGTAACAGGCTGTGACGGCAGTATAATTTCACAAACAGAAAGAGTTACTATTACAACTGTATCAAGTCAATCCAAGCTTAATGGTATGCTTTCTATCCGTAAATTGCTTGGTATTATCGGTGAAGATGTTGCAGATGAAGCGTTCCCTCTTGAACTTGTCATAGGCGAAAGCTGTGGATGTGGTGAAAAAGGGAATTTGTGCAGCTGCCGAAGCCTTTCTGATATACGAGAATATGCAGGTATTATATTTGAAATGCTGGAGCATAGACGTACAAGCAGTCACGGTGAAATTAACAGGCGAATGTCTGAATGTAACAACATATATGACGTAACAGGTACATTTTTAGGCTGCTGTTATATGATGCCCACAGGTATTAAGGCTGAGTTGTGTTTGTGTGACGATTGGTGCAGAAGTATGAGCAATCCGCTTATCTACCGCAGAGGCGGATATTCCGACAAAATGATTTTGGGAATGGAAGCGGATTATAACGGCTGTAATCAGATGATAGAATTTAATATACGTGATATTTTTCCGTCGCTGAAAAAACCTCATAGTCCTCGACTAACAGTATTATCATCAATACATTATAAGGGGCAGATTTTCGGTTATGTAGGATTTACATACAAAAAAGCTGCACATATAATTTTTGACGAGTTTTATATGACTTGGTGTGATTCCGTAAGTATCGGTCTTAACAGCGTACAGAACAGAATGTACAAGGATTATGTAAACAAGCGTATAGAATCCCTTTCAGAGTTCGCCCCTGTCCTTGGTATATACAACAGGCGTGGAATTATAAGCAAACTTGTGGGACTCATGACAGACAATAACAGCTCAGAATATCTGCTGATTCTTGTTTCATATATAAAAGAGGGGAGAGTGCGTTACAGCGTTCCTCCTATAAATTCAATAGTAAATGCTATGCGTCTTAGCAGTGATGAATATATACTTGCAAGCATAGATGAAGAAATAATAGCCGCAGTAATAAAAAATGACGGAAAGAAGCGTACATCTGCTGAATTGGCTGTAGATGTTTCTGATAAGGTAAATGCATCATATAAAGGTGCAATTG
>JAZSPM010000129.1:0-19101 GCA_045537455.1 Candidatus Ornithomonoglobus sp.
CCCTGTGAGTAAAGCATATTTATTGTAGCATATTTGCTAAATTATGTCAATGTACAACTACGCCGACGAGACTGTTCATTTTCAGCGACGCAAGTGTTCAACTTCAGCGGCCGCGGGTGTTCAACTTGGGCGCTATATTCATTTACGAAAACCACATTCCTCCTTACTTTAACATTATGCTTTTGAAAGTCAATATCGCTCCATTTCAAAGCTAATGCTTCTCCGATTCTCATTCCTGTATTAAGCAAAAAGAGAATAATCTCCCCCATTCGATATACTCTATGCCCTGTTTTGTAACATCGAATAGATTCGCTGATTATTTTTGCGATTTGTTCATCGTTGAAATATTTTATCTTCGATGTCGCTCGCTCCATATTCTTTGGTAAAGAAACACAGTCAGCAGGATTATAAAGAAGTTCCTTTTTCTTAACAGCATATTTCAAACAAGCGTTTAAAGCTTCATACGCTTTTTTTACAGTTGAATAAGAATATTTTGATTTAAGTTCATTAATCATATTCTGCACATCATCTGAAGATAATTTATTCAATGGAATTTCACCAATGTAAGGAATAATCTGGTAGTTGATAGTTTGCTCTTTTCTATCAAAACTTGTTGGCTTCAACTCATTTGATTTTACTTCATACAGCCATTTTTTTATATAATCCTTGAGTAATATCGGCTTTTGAGAAGTACTTGAAACACCAGAATAAAATATACTGATACGCAAATTGACATCAATTTTCTTTTCGTTCAAATAGCTTTCTTGATTCAAAATATTTAATTTCTCTATTAGAATTTTCTCTACATTCTCATCACACAAAAATTGTTCAATGGTCATTTTAGCTCCTTTAGCTGCGATAAAATATTTGCTATATCATATTTTACCACTTCTTAAAGGAAATGTAAACTTAAGGTTGCAAAAATTGTGCTATAATAGCACAAAATAAATTACACCTTTGGAAAAGAAAAATTATTATTATTTTTTATTTGTCATATCCTGCTCGATGAGAGATATTATCAGGTTGTTAAGGCTCATACCTTTAGAAGCTGCATATTCCTTGTACTTGTCACGGCAGCCTTTGGGAACTCTTATTTTTACATCCTCAAATTTTTCAAGATACTTGTTTGTTGCTTTCTTCTGTGCATCTGATGTTGACATATATATACCTCCGTATAATTAATCTTATACTAATTATACCATAAAAAAATCTATGTGTCCATATACAAATTGCACATATATGGGGACATATATTAACGAAAGTTCAGTTGTTTCATCTATTGATATATGTACCCATATATGATATAATTATTATAGAGGTTAAGGAAAACCTACTACAAATCCAAAGGAGAAAAGATATGAAAGAGCGTACAATTAAAATAACAGAGCTTGACTGTGATACATACAGCAAGAAAGATACCAGTCCAAGAGGTTGTCAGGTAGTGAGCAGAACTGATGTAAAAGTAGGCGATTACATCGTGATTGATAACTACTTTACTTTAGTTGTAGCTGACGGAAAGGAGCAATTGAAATGAGAGTGAACTATAAAGGCTGTGGACGGGATTTCAATTTCCGAGTGGCAGAAATCAGCTTTACAGAAAATGAACTTCGCACAATGGAACGTATCGAAAAAGTAATGAATGTTAAAGGTTGGGATTTAAACATCATCACAGACGGCTACGCAAGTTGTAAAGTAGATGATTATGAAGAATATACCGAATTCGTTGAGGATTATAAAAACGCTAAAAAAAGCGTTAAGCTGTGTCAGAAATTCAATATTTGAAAAAATCAATCGCTGACCTATCGGCAGGACGGGGGAAAGGAACTTAATTATGGAAATCAAAAAAACAGTATCAGAAGTCAGAAGCCTGTGCATCAAGAACGATTGGTTTACTTGCGGTAGCAACTCCCAATATGAAAAAATGTTTAAAAAGGTGCGTGAGGGAGCTGATGTGGAGGAAGTTGCAACTATCATTTGGATATGTTCTGAAAACGTAACAAAGGAGGAAATCATCAATCAGCTTGTTGTTCCAGTAAGAAAAGAACGTGTAGAACTTGTCAGAGCTATGGAGCTTATCGCAAGAGCAGTTAATGATGAAGATGTGTTTATGACTTGGCTTATAAGCGGAGTTGCTGACGGAGATATTAATGAAAGCACCACCGATGAAGAACTTGACTATTACACAGAAGATGAAAATTTTGCTGACCTTATGGACACGTTCTTATACTTAATGAGCAAGGCGAAAAAAAGCGGCGGACTTTATGCAGACGGTATTGTAAGCAAAGCAACAGAATAAACAATCAAATCGCTGACCTATCGGCAAGACGGGGAGAATGGAGTTTACTATGAACTATAACGAAGCTGAAAAATTTCTCAATGAAATCAGAGATAGGGACGAGATGCTGTTCAGGATGGCAATCAGCCACCTTATTGATGTAGGAACAAGACACCTCACAGATGAAATGGTTGAGCAGACTTGCAATGAAATTATGACCGAAGATGATACACATTCATTTATGACTAATGAATATAAATGCGAACTTGTCAGAACAGCAGCTAAAATTGCAGATGTTGGTATCATAAATATGCTTGTTTACGTTACAAGAAATGTTCATTACAGCGTATAAATCACGGACTTATCCACAAACCTATCCTTTTATAGACGGTGTTTGAGAGTACTCAAATGCCGTCTTTTTATGTCTATAAAAGCTTGAAATATTTTTCAGATATATCTGAAAAATCACTTGGCTTTTCTGGACGGTTATGCTATAATAATGATGAAAGGATGTGTTACAATGATATACGGCTATGCAAGAGTATCGACCAAAGAACAGAGTCTTGACCGACAGCTTGAAGCTCTACGAAAAGTTGTCGTTGATGAACGCAATATTATTACCGATAAACAGTCTGGAGCTACATTTGACAGAAAAGGTTATAATACACTTGTGGGAACAGATTTAACTGCACCAATGCTACGTGAGGGCGATACCCTTGTAATTGTATCATTGGACAGACTTGGCAGAGATTATAAAGAAATACAGCGACATTGGCAGCATATTACGCAGATTTTAAAGGCAGATATAAAGGTACTGGATATGCCTATACTTGATACCGACAGTAAGAATGACCTGGAACGCAAGCTCATATCTGATATTGTGTTACAGCTCCTTGCATTTGTTGCTGATAAGGAACGACAGACAACATTAGAACGACAACGACAAGGGATAAATGCAATGCCTTATGGTGATGAACTTACGAGGAACGGACAGCGAAAGAAAGTAAGTTCAAGAACAAATAAACCTATTGGCAGACCTCAAATTGCTTTTCCAGAAAAATGGGAAATATTTTATGATAAATGGAAAAACGGTGAAATTACTGCAAAATGCTGTATGCAGCATCTCGGACTTAAACGCTCTACTTTCTATAAACTTGCGAAGATTTATGATGAAAAATCTTGATAAGAAAAAAATCCTGTCGGAGTTTGTCCCCGGCAGGATTTTTCTTATCACTATTCTTCATCTTCATCAATATTGTTAGTATGCCATTCTGAATTTGGACAAACATAACTGTGAGAACAAAATTCGCATTCACAGATTTCAGACTTTTTGCCCTGTTCATAACAGATATCGTGTGCGTTAAGCTGTTCGATTGTTAAATCTGGTGTTTCAGAATCTCCGAAGTAACACATAATAATTCTCCTTTTAAATCCGTGCTATTATAGCACATTTTATTTTCGAAATTGTCCTCTTGTGTCCTTTGAAATGCATTCCAGAGCCTTTTCCTTATCGACTTTAGCTATTGCAGCTATTGTCTTTTGTGGATTCAGCTTATATGCTATTCCGCTTTTTTCAAGGCTTTTGAGCTGTTCAGGTGTCGGCTTTTCAATGTAGTATAAATCAGGCTTTTTGGAATTACCTAAATTAGATGTTGCCTTTTGTTCATCTGTTGGCTGAAAAGGATGTTTTTCTATAAAATCAGTTTGTTTAGTGAGTTTTATGATATCATCCTGTTTCCACGAATCATTTTCCCAAAGACGATTTGCACCGTGTTTCTTACTAAATATACGGAATGGTTTTTGTGTATTATCAATAACATTGCAAATATCACTTACTTTTATCAATTCTGGAAGAATATCTAAAGCTCTGTGATAACGCTTTATAATTTTATCTTTAGGTACATCGTGACCACCATTTGCAAATCTGCTTTTCACACGAGCTACATTAATTTGTGGAGAAGCTGTTAATACAAAAAAGCTTTTTATAAAAAATCCATTCTCTTTCGCCTTTTTCAACAACTCAAGATTTCTGGGAGTTGAAAGTACTGTTTCAAATGTGAAATCTTTGTTGTTATTAAGACAATCATTTCGTTTTTTCTCTGCAAGTTGAGCAGAAGCTAAATCATCTAATCCTGTCGCTCTTTTTATTTCATCAGCATTAATATACTCGCCAACAGGCGAAATCATCGATGTAACTGTACTTTTACCAGAGCCATTAGGTCCTGCAAAAACAAGTATCATTTTTTTGCGTTCACTCATTATTTTCACCATCTAACGTAGGATATTCTTTTCGTCCATCTGGATAGAGTACATAAGCCATTCTTTTTTCAGCATCATACTCACAGGTAGGTAATTTTTTGATATGTGAAATTTCTTTTGCAATGCGTACAGCTTCGTTGAATCTGAACATAACCTCATCTTCGGTCATATTAAATTCTTCATCCCACTCTAAATTTTTAGCATTTTCATTCATTATGTATTCCACCTTTCAGTATATTTAATCATAATTTACATTCATCCTTTGATAGTAAGTTCTGCCCCCATTGAATGTAATAGCTTTATAACTGTAGAGAGTTGAGGGTCTGTCTTACTCTTTTCAAGTCGTGCTATAACAGGCTGACTGACACCGCTGATTATACTTAATTCTGTCTGTGTTAGTTTTTTCTTCCGTCTTAATGAAATCATTTTTTCAATAAAGTCAGATTGTGAATCTTCTTGGTTTTTCATAACATCCCTCCTTAAATATATTATAACTCATAAAGCATAATTTGTCAAGTGCTTTTTTAATTTTGTGCTATAATAGCACAAAATCCCCCGACTACCGAAGCAATCAGGGGAAAATCATTCTCAAATTGTGCTATTATATCACAATTTATCGTTTTGGTTTATTTGATTTTGAAATACATTCCAGAACCTTTTCCTTATCAACTTTAGCTATTGCAGCTATTGTCTTTTGTGGGTTTAATTCAAATGCTATTCCGCTTTTTTCAAGGCTTTTGAGCTGCTCAGGAGATGTTATTTCAAGATAATATAAATTTGTTTCTTTATCATTGGATTCATCTATTGATTCTGTTGAATATTCTTTATTACTTGATTTCTTTTTCAGATTTTCAATAATTGAATGGACATTTGATGTATTTATTCTATCGGGGTATTGTTTTTCAAATTGCTGTAAGAGTGAAAAATTTTCGCTTTCTTTTTCCTGTTGCTTTTTTCTGAAAGTTTCAAGGTCATTTGTTTTGAAAACTGCTTCAATTAACTGTCTGGACTGTTCAGGTATCTTATTCCAGTCACCATATAAATCTTCTACAGCTTTTTTAATTGAATTCATTGTAAGAGGAACTTTATTGTTTGTAGGTGTTTTTATGTTGTGTTCCGAAACTATACCTACAACATCTGATAAATCGTGTTTGTAATCCCTGCCTGCCATTAATTTCATCGCAACCAGATATTCAGCTGAAATCGTATAGACACGAAGTACATTGCTTAATTCACAGCGATAGTCTGCGTATTTCATTATATTTGGTGTATATGATGTAGTATTTTTAAAGTCAGTATTAAGCCAGTCAATCGGCAAATTATGTTCATCAGAAACCTGTCTGATTGCATCTTTCATTGCTGATGAAGCACGTATTATAGCATCTATATCCGAAGTCATTTCACGGAAATTGTAATTTAATAATATCGAGGCTCCGCCTACCAAATATAATTCAGCTGGTGTATTCTTACCATTTAGCTTTCTGAATTTTTTTGCAAGTATTTTCAAATAATCAAATAATTCATCGGATGAAAAAGTTCTAACATCAGACAACATTTCTCACCTCGTTTTCAACAATATTAAAGCGTTTAAATTCTGGGATTGAATTTTCATAGCTTTCCGTTAATACTTCTGGTTTATTACACATTTCAGCATAAACCCATATACTAATTGGATAGACAACTTTGTCAAGTTTCATATCACGAAATTTTTCATAATCAGTAACGAGAGGAATATTGTTTATTCTACAAAGGTAATCAATCATAGCTAATGTATAAAGACATTCTGCATACCATTCTCTATCATAATAATAAATTACCAAGTTTTTTTCCAATAATTCAAGTAGAAAATCAATATCACCTTTACTTTTTAAAAAGTGACACATATTACTCTTAAAGTTCTCAAAAGATTCTCTTTTTTCACTTGTAGGCATAATCAACCCTCCGTTTCTGTGTTATTTCTTAATATAATTATATCATACTTTTTTTCGAATATCAACAGCTTTTTGAAATTTATGCTATAATAGCACAAAATCCCCCGACTGCCGAAGCAATCAGGGGAAAATTGTTCTCAAATTGTGCTATAATAGCACAATTTACAATGTAAGTTTTGGCTTTTTTGAAAGAAGATTATGTGCAGCATCCTTATCCTTTTCATTGATTTTCACATATGTTTTATCATCAATAGTGTTAGTTTCAAAGTAGATACCGTTCTTTTCCAAAAGGCTTATAGCTTCTGGAGTACACTCTCCGATATAATACGGTTCAGCTATTGTATTTATATCAGGAGTTTTTTCAATACTTTCGTCTGCAACTTCTTCAAGCATTTTTGTCAATTCATCAAGTCTTTTTGTTTTTTCTTTGAGTTCTTCTTCACGAGGGAATGGAACATCGAGCTGCGTTTTAGCTTCTTCAAGCTCTACAACAAGTCCGTCAAGTTTTCGATGTGCATCAATCAAACGTCTGTCCATTGTGCTAATCAGATTATCAAGCCTTGTGAAGTTTCCAGTTTCGCTACCTCCAAGAGTTGTTATATGCTTTGCTTCGCCCTGGAGCATACCGCTATAACTCTTTTCAAGAGGATTATATCCTACAAGCAGCTTGAATCCTCTGTAGTTTCCTATTTCGTGATTCTTGCTGTAATCTTTCTCAACGGCTGCCTGAAACGCTGCTATCAATGCTTTTCCTGCTTCTTCTTTGTCAGTAAACACCTTACCATTAATTTCAATTGAGGGGAATACAGCCTTACCGTCACTATCATATGTTATTGGAGATTTTTTCGCTTTTTCAATATCTGCTGTAATACCATTTATTTCATTTTTCAGATATTGTATCTTCATTGGTAGATGTGTTGTTACTTCATTCTGCAACTTGTAAAGGTTGTTTTCGTGAGCCGATTTAAGCATTTTAAGTTTGCCGACTTCAATGTCAAGGTCCATTTTCTCTTTTATGAGAGGATTTCCTGCGGATAATGCTTTTACCTCTGCATAAGATAATGTTACTTCATCCATATCCTGACAAGAACGAACTGGAGATTTACTTGTCATAATCTGACTAATGAATTTTTGCTTATTTTCAAGCATCTGATACAAATAAGCATCGAAAGTTCCCTCTGTAACATATCTGAAATGGTCAACGTGTTCGTTTTCATTACCCTGTCTTACCATTCTTCCACGACGTTGCTCCATATCAGCAGGTCGCCAGGGAGCATCGAGGTCGTGTAATGCAACAAGCTTTGTCTGTATATTTGTTCCAGTACCCATTTTCTTTGTTGAGCCGATAATTACTCTCACATCGCCCTTGCGGACTTTAGCAAAAAGCTTATCCTTTGCTTCCTCGGTTGCAGCATCGTGTATGAATGCTATTTCATCAGCAGGAACACCCTTTGCAATAAGCTTATTCTTAATATCATCGTACACAGAGAATCGCTCACCTTTTTTCTTTTTATCGTTGCTGTTTTGAGGAACACCCAAATCACAGAAGATAACTTGCGTAAGCTTTTTATCAGATGTTTTATCCCAGATATCATATACATTATTGATACACGTATTCAATTTTGAATTTTTATCATCAGGCAAATCAGGATTCATAAGTCTTTGGTCAAGTCCGATTTTTCTACCGTCATTTGTAATCATAGGCATATTATCGTCCTTGCGGTCAACTTCTCGTAAACGTATACGTTTTGCACGTTCAGCCAGGTTTTCAATCATTGATTTTTGTATTCCAGACGGTTGAGCAACAACTGAATGCATAGTACATTCTGGTGTTTTCAGACCAAGCATATCAGCAGTTTTAATATCAGCACATTCCTTGAAAAGAGCCATAAGTTCGGGCAAATTATTGAATTTCGCAAAACGTGTTTTCATCTGGTATTTATTGCCCTCTGGTGAAAGCTGACTTTCTGTTACCGTTTCAGCAAAGTTTGCCGCCCACATATCAAAGTGTTTCAATCCTGTTTCTCTTAACAAATCACTTTGGAGATATTTCTGCATATTATATATTTCAGAAATACTATTGCTTACTGGTGTACCTGTTGCAAAGATAAGTCCTTTGTTGTTTGTAATTTCATCAAGATATTGACATTTAAGATACAAGTCAAAGGTTTTCTGTACATCATCGTTAGTTGCTATTCCCGATATATTGCCCATTTTCGTTGCAATAAACAGATTTTTAAACTCGTGGGCTTCGTCCAAGATAAGTTTATCAATTCCAAGTTCTTCGAAATCAACAACATCATCACGGCGAGGTGCTTCAATTAACTTTCTAAGTTTTATTTCAAGAGATTTCTTTGTCCTTTCCAGTTGTTTCACCTGGTAACCCTGTCCGTTTTGTGCTTTTAATGCAGCAATTGCTGCAACAATTTCATCAATTTCTCTTTCCAAGAGATTTTGCTGACGCTCCTTTGAAATAGGCAGATTTACAAGCTGTGAATGACCGATAATAATACCGTCATAATCTCCAGTTGCAATTTTTCCAAAAAGCTTTCTTCTGTTGTTTTTTGTAAAGTCCTTTGATGTTGCCACAAGTACATTAGCATTGGGATACAGCTTAATGAAATCAGCACCTATCTGTTCAGTAAGATGATTAGGAACACAAATCATTGCTTTATGGTGTAATCCAAG
Source organism: Candidatus Ornithomonoglobus sp. (assembly GCA_045537455.1). Lineage (GTDB taxonomy): Bacteria > Bacillota > Clostridia > UBA1381 > UBA1381 > Ornithomonoglobus_A. The sequence continues at coordinate 9,154 of JAZSPM010000129.1, forward strand.
CCGTTTGCCCTCCATAGCAGCTGCTATCATTTCAAAGGTTTTTCCTGCACCAACTTCGTGAGCAAACAACGTATTACCGCCATATAAAGCGTGTGCGACAGCATCTCTCTGATGTTTGCGGAGCTGTATTTCATTATTCATTCCAGGAAATTCAAGCACAGAGCCGTCATATTCACGGGGACGAATACTATTAAACATACGGTTATATGTTTCAACGACTTCTTCTCTGCGAACAGGGTCAGCGAATATCCAGTTTTTAAATGTTTCTTGTAATTGTCTTTGTTTTTCCTGTGCGAATTCTGTTTCTTTTTGATTAAGTACATATGCTTTCTTTCCGTCACGTTCAATTGCATCTTTGACAACTGTATTTTTCAAATTAAGACAATCTTCAAGCAGTTCATAAGCTGAACATCTTTGTGTTCCGAATTTTGAATTTGCGGCAGTATTATTCTTTTCAGAACTTTTATTTGGAATAAACCAGGTTGAATTGATTTCAGCGTATTGTACTGTAACAGAATCCTTATAACCTAATCCGAAATCCTGTTTATATTGAGGAGTTTTGAAAGTGTCATACATAAACTGCTGAATTATTTCAGGCTTAACACAGGGAGAACCGAGCTTTACATCAATATCTGCTGCTTCGATACGAGTGGGCATAGCAGCTTCAAGAGCAGCAATATTATGTGCATATCTGCTATCGCCAGCGTGAAATGTTTTCATATATTCAAGCTTTGTCCTTATATTACCTGACAGATATTCGTCAGAAGCTTCAAGTCGAGGTTTGCCGTTTTCGTCCATTTTTATTGGATTTTCAAATACAACACCTTTTAATTCTGACAAAATCTTTTCTTCGGAAAAGCCTGTCAGTTCCTGCATATATGCCATATCTACACAAGCTTTTTTTGCAAGCGACAATGTAAGTGCTTCTGATGAAGTATCAGTTGATGTAACATCATTTTTGGCAAGAATTGTACGCTTTTCAAAAATAGCTGCTTTTTCAGAAAATTCTTCACCTTTGTATATTTCAAGTGATGAAAGTAATGGTGCAGAGCTGTCCTCTTTAATTGCTTTTACATTGATTTTATCGTTTAATCGTCCGTATTTTGCTACAAATGAGTCATAAACAGTATTCAGTTTTGTTTGTAGTTCGTGGAGCTGCTCATCAGAGCCGTTATCAAGCTGACAAGCTATCAGTTCACGTAAAGTATCACGGATATCTATCATAGCCTTTATGCGAGGAATATCTGATTTCTTACCGTTGAAAAGCTCCATTTCATCGTTATTTCGATAATAAATCTTGTCGTTGATTACAGCATAGCTGAAATTCTTTATTCCTGACGGTATTTCAGCAATTGTATCTTCAACAGCCATTTCTTCACGGTTTTCTAACACCTCAAAATTAATGTGTTTTATCGCTTCTGATAATTGTTCTGATAAATCAGCACCCTCTATAGCTTCACACATTGTATCATCATTTCCGTGACCATACAGCTTATTTCCTGCGACTATATTACCAAGTACCATTTGCGGATTATCAATGAAATACTGATTAACAGTAAGTCCAGTATCTGTTTTTCCCAGGTGTACCCAATCTGGAGTAGAAAGTGGGGTAAGCTCAATTGGATTTTCACGTTTCTGGAGAAAAATAATATCAGAAGTGACTTCTGTTCCTGCATTATTTTTAAAAGCATTATTCGGCAGACGAATAGCTCCTACAAGTTCAGCACGTTCCGCAAGATATTTTCTCACATCTGGATTTTTCTTATCAAGAGTTCCTTTCGAGGTGATAAAGGCAACAATTCCCCCGGGCTTCACTTTATCGAGAGCCTTTGCAAAGAAATGGTCGTGAATTTGGAAATGATATTTGTTATATTTAGGCTCATTGATAGAATATGCACCAAAAGGCACATTTCCGATAGCAAGGTCAAATGAATTGTCTTTGAATAAAGTCTTTTCAAAGCCTATAATACGTATGTTTGCATTGGGATACAGCTGTTTGGATATTCTTCCTGATATATCATCAAGCTCTACACCATACAGATTTGATGAAAAACGTATATCCTCGGGCATTTTGCCGAAATAGTTACCGATACCCATTGCAGGCTCAAGGATTTTACCGCCTGTGAAACCGTTATTTCGCAATGCTTCATACATCTTTTCAATAACAAGTGGCGAGGTGTAGTGTGCATTAAGAACGGAAGCTTTTGCAAGTTTATATTCTTCGGGAGTGAGCAGTTCTTTAAGCTCTGAAAATTCCTTTTTCCAATCATCGTGAAAATCTTCAAAAGCATTTTTTAAACCGCCCCAACCAACATACCTTGATAGGATTTCCTGTTCCTCTGGTGTTGCTGTTCTTTCTTCCAATTCAATTGTTTTAAGTGTTTTTATAGCTTCAACATTTGCACGATACTTTGTTTTTGCTCCACCCTCACCGAGTTTATCATCGGTTATTGTGAAATCTGTTTTTGTTGTATTATCCTGGATAATTTTAGACTGCTTATTTTCAAATTCATTTACTTGCAAAACTTCTTCAGGAGCTTCTTCTGTAGGTAATATAATATCATCTGTAATATGTTCATCAAACATACTAAGCTGACTTCCCACTAAAGTCGGAGTAATTACATCATCGGCAACACTTTGAGCTATACGGACTTCATTTTCTGTAAATACCTTGTCAATGTCAATGTTATTCGTCATATTTCCCCATTTATCAGGGATAACAAGCTTATTCCAATTGAGATTATCAGTATTGAATATAATCCTGTCAACGCTTTCATTCGTCCGAACAATGCCTTTTTCTGCAAGTCTATTCCATAGTTCTTCTGTAGGAGTAATATCTATTTTTGCAAGACTTCCTTTACCCTCGATTATTAAAACATCAGGATTGTCTGTCTGATACATACTCCTTGTAACTTCTGAATATTCGGTAGCTGTACTTTCCTGTGTAAGCTTATCACTTTTACCGAGATATATTCCCTCTCTTGCCAATTTATGCCTATCCACATTCTCCGTGACCGCATAAACTGTACCATTTGACATTGTTTCATTATATGAAATGCCTACATCGTCAGGATATATACCTTGCATTGATACTACGGTATATTCTCTGCCTTTGTAACTGAATATATCACCTAATTCAATATCATCGGCAGTATGAACATTTACAGCCTGTTCTTTTGATTGCTCAACTTCATTTTCATTTGAAATATGTGGATTACGGATAATATAGCTGTTTTCGTTTTCCTTTGCCAGTATTTCTTTCCATTTTCCTACAATTGCTTTAGTACCTATTCCAATTTCAGTATGTGGAGAGCCGTCCTCATTAACACGTTCCATTGAAATCATAAAATCATCGGTAATAGTAGTAACACGGAAGTACATTTCTTCGCCATTTTCCTGTAATTTTAAAACATCATCAACTTGTGTATCATTTAATACAGCTGCATTGTGTTCAAATATTTCATCTTCCGAACTGATTATAATTTCTTCTGAAACATCATCATTGACAGCTACACTATTTTTGCTTGCATCGAAAATATTTGCCATTTCCTGCCCCTCAGTTTTTTCTGAATGAACATTTGTAGTTTCGGAAGATTCCTGTTCAACAGAAACGGCACTTTTTTCATTGCTTTCGGCAAGATTTTTTCTGATTACACGTTCAAGCTCACTTTCAAGAACTTTCAGACTGTGATTAAACATATTTTGACTAAGTTTATCTCTGTTTCCGTATGTACGGCGATATACTGGACGTTCAGAAAATGCCCTGTCAATGATATTTTCTGTAACATTATTTTTTGTTGCAAATTGCTCAATTCTATCGAAAAATAGTTTTTGCTCTGCTGAAAAAGAATGATTGAGATTTAATTCATTAAACGCATTATGAATAGCTTCTTCATTAACAGAAAAAGCGGAGGGTTTTGTTTCCTCCGCTTCTTTGCTTAATATGCTTCTATCAGTTCCTTGATTATTATCTCCTGTGCTGACATTTTGTAATTGTTCATCAGTCCTACCCAAGCCAGAGGATTTCTTGCTTTCAGTTCCTCGTCTGTTCCGTCCGCTTTCGCCATTGCTGCTACTATCTTTTCTTCCATCTCCGCTGCCTGTTCGTCTATCGACACCAGATGAGGAACTAACTCTCCGCACATCAGCATCTTGCTGTATGTTGCTTTGTAGTTCTCCTTGAGATACTTCTCCCTCATCCTGCCGTAGCGATATATTGTCGGTGTGTCCTCCTCGTTGTCCCCTGGAAATGTCGGGCGATATGTCATTGTTTCCTCGTTCAGAACGTAAAGTATTCCGTTCTCGATTTTCTCCTTTGGTAAGTTCATTAGCAGAACTCCTTTCTTGAATTTTATACTCGTTTACATTTCGCTCTATCAGTTTGAGAACAGCTCCAGCTGTATCGGTTGTAACTCTGCCCAGGAAAGCTGTCAATTCTGGATTATCAATAAGACTTAATTTTGAAAAACAATCCATATTCAAATAATCCGATACATCAGTTCCTGTTCGTTTTGCTGTCATATACGCTGCACTTGCAGCAGCTATTTCAGCGACAGCCTTTTCAACCTCTGATTTTGGCAATTTTATTCCAAGTCCGTGATAAATGCTGTCAAATTCGCTGATATATTCAGCCATTTTCAATTTTGTCATTGATGAAGTCATTGAAATAATTGTCTTTTCGATGTTATTACTGTTAATGCCGCCCTGTCTACATAACATATCGTTAATAACATCACGATTGTCAGGAGATAATTGCCATATATAATGCTCTGGGTTTCTTGATTTACCGTTAGTTCTCGGCTCAGTATCTTCCATAGCATACACATAATGCAATTTTTTCTTTTCCTGGTCAAGCAATGCAATTTCATTACACCCCTGGCGAAGCTGTCGATTCATTCTGTTTACCGCAGTCCAGAAGCTAAAATCCGCACAGGCTCCTGTTTCTGGTCGTTGGGCATAAATCAGCAGCTGGTCCTCAAAGCTGTATTTGTACATTCTTGAAGCTGTTTCCAGAAAACCTAACCATTTTTCGCTGTTTTCGGTTAATCCACCAATTGTGTTTGTGAAAAGCTGCTCATAAGTTTCGTACTTGTTCTGCACTTTTAAAGTTCCTCCTGTAAATAATAGTATAACACTTTAAAGTGAAAAAGTCAAGTTTTAAAGGGCAGTTTTTCAAAAATATTATTATACGCATTGGAAAAAGAAAAAGGGCGAAACATTCAACAATATCAACACACGACAACGCATCAACGACACCTGAAATAGATTTGTCAGGCAAAACTATACAAGCTGTAATAGCACAGTATTACTATAGTTAAGTATAATATTATATTAAACCTGATATTTTTTCTTTTCCAAATGTAATAGTAATTGGGTACTCAATATGACTTTAAATTTGCGGACTACCCCTTAAAAAATTAATGAAAAAAGACTTGACTTTTTTTAGTTCCTGTGGTATACTGAATTTGTAAACCACTTCTAATTTACGCAGATTAGAATTATGTGATTTAAAGTTGAAATGCGGTTGTATTTGCGGTACAACCGCTTTTCTTTTTCTTCCCTTGAATGAGCCTTTAACGTACAGTATCAGAATATAATGGTTATCTACATATACACGACGGTTATCACGGCTCTTACGTCTGCTCTTTCTGATGAACTTCATTGCTTCAAGCTCAGCTATGGTCTGAATTACTGTTTCACGCTTCATTCCTGTCTGTGCTGATAAATCTGCATAGCTATTCCAACAGTCGCAAATCTGTGTGTTATAGCTCTTGCAGATAAACAGATATATCATCATCTGACGAGGAACGAGCTGTCCGAAAACTGCCCTATCAACAAAAAAGAAGCTGTTTTCTGTTGGCAGCTTCTTAATCTTGTACATATATGTCCCTTTGTATCCGTTACGCTTTACAGAGCGTTTTACAGGCTCTACAAGGGATTTTTTGGTTAGTGATGTAATCACCTTTGAAACAGTCTGAACCGCCTTTATACCGCTTTTTTCCGCAATTGTAGCCTGTTTTACTTTTACTGTTGTTGCACCGTCAAGCATTATGTACTCTGACGGCAGACTACACATATATGCGTACACGGTTAACTCCGATGCTGACAGCTTTAAATCGAAAATACTATTGCTTAATTTGCATAAACTCATTTTTACACCTCCGTTCTCATTAACAAAAACGCTGTCGGTATTTCACGGCAGCGTTTTATTTGTTATCCTGTATCTGATTAATATGCTTAATTGTATTATTAAGGTCGGTTAAAACTGACTGAATGGGCGATTGATTGCAAGCTCTATAGCATTGAGCAATTTTAAAATCACTACCTTGCTTAATAATTTCGATTGTGTGCCTGATATTTTCGTATTGTACCGAATAAATCATACAATTATCGGAATTAATCTTTGTGTCATATCCTGCAACGCAGTTATGCTGTAGTTCTGCTTCGAGTTCCAGTCTTTTGGGAGTTTTAATCAACTCATAGTTATCAGGCATATTATCAATGAGCTTTTTAAATTTTGTCTCCTTTTTTATTCTGAAATGAGCCTTTTTAACTTTGACATTATTGTGCCTTTCATTATGCTGATTTATAGTTTGATTTATCGGCAAGAGCTTAATGGACTTTTCAGCATATTCCTCGTTTAAACCGTCGAGTAAAAGACTATTACCGCCAGAGCCATTGATTTTTGTTACATTATAAATTGTTTCATAAAGGATATAGAGCATTACACATCTTCTCTTTCCTATTTTACGCACTTGCGGTGCTTTTTTACACTGCATTGCACGTGCCAAAGCAGCATCTGTCATTCGCTTATTCAGCTTTATTAATATGTAGGTAAGATTAGCATTTTTCTTATTCCAATTGCCTTTTAGCGTATTTTTGTAATGCTTTTCAAATAAATCTTGCTTTGTCTTGTACTGTCCTGCTTCGCTTATAAGCAACGGCAGCAGTAATCCGTTTGATTCCAAGAAGTCCCGATACAAATCCTTGAATATGTATGTATTATATTTTTCACAAAGAAAGTCTACGATACTTTCAGCGTTCTGTTTGTCGCTATCATCATCACAAACGCTGATAATTTCGTATAGCTCTCGGAGTTGTGTTGGTCTGTACTTGTAATCAGATTTTGTTTTATAGCCAATGATAAAATCTTCTGTCTTGAAGCTGAATATCAACTTTTTAGGTTTTCCATCAGAGCGTGTTCTATGGTTGTCATTTTCATCAATAACTATCTCGTTATAGGGATTATACGTGATAAAAATTGCATTGACGCTATAATCTACATATCTTGAATGTCCATAGTGCCTGATAGTCGTGTGATAACCTTTAAAATCCATTCTTTTAATATCTTCAGGGATTCCCTTTGCGGATTTTATTTTTATTGGTGAATGGTTATACGCATATTCTTCAAGATAAGATTCACAGTTATCTTTTAACTTGTCAATATCAAGCTCATTTAATATATTATCAGAGTTTCTTTCGTTTATAAATTCTAAAAGCTTTTTCACTATATGCTTACATCGATAATCACTATTAGAATACGGAAGATAATTTTCCAAGTTATTTTCACGCAACAAATGAGCTATATTCAAAAGCTTATTTGAATAGCCATTATACCCTATTTCTAATAAGACTTCTATATCAAATATGCTGCTGCATATAATATCACCTTTGGAAAAGAAAGAGCAAGCATCTTCAACTGTTGTCATCTGTTTTAAATCTGTTGTTGTAATTGGTATGTTTTTTACTTTGCAAAGCCCTATTAAATGGTCTATTTCATGATTATCTATATTAAGATATGTTTCAATCCATTCTTTATCAGCGTTTCTATAGCAATACATAACGCAAAACAACTCATCAAGCTGTTTAAGTGTTTTATCTTCACTTGACAGCATATCTATGAATTCTTCTTTGAAATTCCAACGCTTTGCCCTTTCCAGTAGCTTTATTTGTCCTTTTCGCATTTATTCTTCTCCTTTCCATAATCCAAATAACAGTTTCTGTTATCGTTTGCATATTCTGTTCCGCAGATAGAATCTGCATCCGCAAGCCATCTCATCGGGAGCTTTGGTAAATCTCCGCACTGAATGGCGAATGTAATACATTCGAGTATGGTTGATAATCCCAGAGCGTAATCGTTCTGATTACTGTCTTTGAAATGAAATATTACTGATTCATTGCAGTTATCACAGCTTACACGCTCATATCCGATTGCTTGTTCTTCTGTTCGCCCTACAAGGTAGTCAAGGCTGATATTCAGATAATCTGCTATTTTTATCAAAGCATTGAGCGAGGGAAGGCATTTTCCACTTTTCCAATCGCTTATATTTCCTTGGGATATTCCAATTTCCTTTGCCAACTGAGAAATTTTTATACCCCTTTCATCAATTATTGTAAATAGTGCCGTTTGTTCCATTTTCATCTTTCCTTTCTTCTTGACTTTATCGAATATTCGATGTATAATTATTTATGAAGATATAATTTCATAGGAGGAACTTGTACTGTGTTTTATTTTAACGAATTAGAGAAATTACATGAAATGATGACAGAGAATAATGATACAAGAGCTGTCTTTTCTTTTACATATAATTCAAAACAGCTAAGTTGTATATTTATAATTGATGTTAATCCATATATGCTTATTTTAGCACCTTTAGGAGCTGATTTTGCTATCAATATAAGCATTAACGAGGATTTTACTGCCAATACATACATAAATAATCATTTTCGAGAGTTGATTAATTTTCTCGAACTTAAGTATGACCCCGAAAATAAATTCAGACCTCTTACGTTGTTTGAAGTCATTAATAGTAATATTCCAGACGACAATTATCAACAAACAAATTATACTACAATTATTCGAACAGCTTCATTAGCACAAGATATAGAAGAAGCTGACAAAATATACTTTTGTGGTTTCAGAAATAATGGTAAAAATGAAACTGTTAGTAATAGAAACTACATTAAAACTAAAGTAGCTTTTGGTAAATTAATAGCTGACAATTTACGTAAGGAGAATGTAAGTACTCGTTGGACTGCACAACGTAACGAAGAAAACATATATCTAATTAACCGTTATCTTGAAAAAATTGACCGTCAAAGATAATATTGATATTATTTTTCTGCACATATTCAAAAAATTCAAACAGTTCATCAAAGTTTACCTGAAGTTGCTTGGAATTGGTTTCAAAAAAAGGTACGTAGCCACCAAAACTATATTTTCCTTTTTTCTTTTCTATTGCTGATAACATTACAATATTTCCAACATCATCGAAACGGCTTATTACTATGTATTTGGGTGGTGATGATAGTCCTTGTTCACTTAAAGTATCTGTTGCTATCAATTCATCTACAAGTTCATAGTAATCTTTAATTGTTATTCTATTTTCGTTGCTTTTTGTTCTTCCTACAAGATAGTCGATACTGACATTCAGATAATTGGCTATGGTAATCAAAGCATTAATTGACGGTTGACTTCGTCCGCTTTTCCAGTCGCTGATGTTACCAGTCGATATGCCTGTATCATCTGATAATTTTTTTGCAGAAATCGCTCTTTCTGCAAGAAGTTTGAATAAATTGTTTATTTTCAATTCTTTTTCCTTTCTGAAAAATTAAAATAATACTATTTCCATAAATAAATTATCCGCTCTGATTACAGGGCGGATTTTTTCGTGTTTATTAGTGTCTCCTCAATAACCGCCCTTTTCAAAAAGCAAGTGATTTTTGTCAAGCAAGTGATTTTTGTCATTTTGAAACAAAAGTGACCTGATAAAATCAAGCAGTTGCAAAAGTAACGCCAAAAGGCGATCGATGTTCATAGCAATTATGCTGAGAACTATCGATGCTTTTGTTGTATCTTCTCTTTTTGTGAGCAGCAGACCAAGACCGAATTTACGCTTTGCGAGACTGAACTTTCGCTCCACTTCTATTCGGTCAGTATTATCCTGA
>JAZSPM010000052.1:0-20536 GCA_045537455.1 Candidatus Ornithomonoglobus sp.
CCCTGTGAGTAAAGCATATTTATTGTAGCATATTTGCTAAATTATGTCAATGTACAACTACGCCGACGAGACTGTTCATTTTCAGCGACGCAAGTGTTCAACTTCAGCGGCCGCGGGTGTTCAACTTGGGCGCTATATTCACAAAGCAGCTGATATGCTTCATTCCACTGTTTTTCGTACTTATTGCACCATATCATACCTAAATAATGTTTACCCTCGCCAATTTCGGCGAGGGTTGTTTTGTATCTTATGGGACGCAGTTTATTTGACGGTTACATTCTATCATCGAATCCGCCAAGGCAAATAACCTTAATGTTTTCGGATATCTTACTCACTTACTGACAGAGCTCCCGAAGCTTGGAATAGAACCGACAACGGAACAGCTTAATGAACTGTTGCCGTGGTCGAACGTCTTGCCTGATTATTGCCATAATTGAATATATCAAACGCCATGACTAATTCAGGTCATGGCGTTTTTGTCTAATCCGGTCTATGGAGTCGGTTGAAGTTGCCTGGACACGGGATTATTTGGCGGGTACACTGAAAACGGCTCTATTCCCGAAACCTCGTAGAATAGAGCCATTCTGCATATAAAAGTTGCACCGAAATTTGTATCAAAATTTCGGTGCAGTTATGTCTAAGAACGGTAATTTTGATACAATTGCGACCTTGACAATTACCGTTTTCTTTTGGTGAAGTGCGTTTTATTTTGATATTTAGCGTTTTCTGTTGGTTAGCATATTGTGACACGCACAAGCTTACCATTGCAGAAATTTCAATCTACAATTGGTAATTCAGAATCTAAGGTCTATGTCATTTTCATCATTGTACTCTTTTCAGATAACACTGCATAAAACAAGTTCTGTGTTGACTTTAATCTCTTCTGAATATATCTCTTGTGTATACCTTATCCTGAACATCATCAAGGCATGAGTCATAACGGTTTGCGATGATTGCATCAGACATTGACTTGAATTTTTCAAAGTCATTTATAACTACACTTCCGAAGAATGTTTCACCGTCATTCAGCGTTGGTTCATAAATAATAACTGTAGCACCTTTAGCCTTGATACGCTTCATAACGCCCTGAATACTACTCTGACGGAAGTTGTCAGAGTTACTCTTCATTGTAAGTCGGTACACACCAACTGTAACGGACTTTTCATTTTTTGAATTCCAGTTACTGTTCGCACTATAGTAGCCAGCCTTTTCAAGAACTCTGTCTGCTATAACATCTTTACGAGTACGGTTTGATTCTACAATCGCAGACATCATATTCTGAGGAACATCCTCATAGTTTGCAAGAAGCTGCTTTGTATCCTTTGGCAAACAATATCCACCATAACCAAAGCTTGGATTGTTATAATGAGTTCCAATTCTTGGATCAAGACAAACACCATCGATAATCTGTTGTGTATTAAGACCTTTCATTTCTGCATAAGTATCAAGCTCATTGAAGTAACTTACACGGAGTGCAAGATATGTATTAGCAAACAACTTCACAGCCTCTGCCTCTGTAAATCCCATAAACAAAGTGTCGATTTCTTCCTTGATAGCACCCTGTTGTAGAAGCTTTGCAAATGTGTGAGCAGCCTCTACAAGACGTTCATCATTCATATCTGTACCAACAATAATTCTTGAAGGATAGAGATTATCATAAAGAGCCTTTGATTCACGGAGAAATTCAGGACTGAAAATGATATTCTTGCTACCTGTTTTCTCACGAATTGATTGAGTATACCCAACAGGAATTGTTGACTTTATAACCATAATCGCATTAGGATTATACTCCATAACAAGCTTTATTACAGCTTCAACTGCTGATGTATCGAAGAAATTTTTCTTGCTATCATAGTTGGTAGGTGCTGCAATTACAACAAATTCAGCATCCTTATATGCTGACTCAGCATCAAGTGTTGCTGTAAGGTCAAGTTCCTTTTCTGCAAGATATTTCTCAATGTAATCGTCCTGTATGGGCGATTTCTTGCTATTTATGATATCAACTTTTTCCTGAACTATATCCACAGCTACTACTGTATTATGCTGTGCCAATAATGTGGCGATTGATAATCCTACATATCCTGTTCCTGCTACTGCGATTTTCATAAAAATCAAACATCCTTTCTATTCGTACTAATATTCGTATTTAATAAAGCATCAAATTTCAACTTTGAACCAACAACATTCTCTACTATTTTCTCCATTATAGTATCATTACTATCTTTACTTCCAATAGATATATAATACTTTTTTGCTATTTCTTTTAACTCTCTTTTAGTAATTGAAAGATTGCGAATATAATTGAAAGCATCATTTCTATTTGAAAAACTTTCAATATTCTGACAAATTTCAAATATATCAACCAAGGTTCTATTTTTATTCTTTTCAACCTCATCATTTTTCTCAATTTTTAAATCAAGCTTTTTTTCTATAAGTTGATTTAATTCTTCTTCGGACAGCTTGTCTAAAAAATCACAAACTAATTTAATTAAAGCAATTTGTTTTTTCATTATATTTTAGCCTTTCCCATAACCTCATCTGTTAAATTCTTTAATTCTGTTACTATATTTCTATATGTTATATTACTTTGAGACGTACAAACAACAGGCGTTAAATACTCAGATGCATTCGCAAAAAGTGTCTTATTTTCTCTTATCATGCTTTCAAAAATTGGTATATAATTTCTTTTTAATTGTCCTATATATTCTGCATTAGCTTTAATTGGACTCCCATTTATAAATTGAATCATTGTTGCGACTACACCTAAAAAAGTTGGATTTACTTTTTTATCTGAAAAATGATTAAAATCATCACACAAATTTTTTATGTGATTTTTTAACTGATTAATACCTAAAGTTGATAAAAAATCCATCTTAGCTGGAACAATGTAATAATCACTTGCAATAATAGCATTCTTTGTTACAATACTAAAGTTTGGCGGACAATCAAATAATACCACATCATACTTTTCCTTAAGTTTATCTAATTCATTCCTTATATATGAATAGGTTTTTACAAAATTATTTTCATATTGTCTCTGAGTTCCAGATGATAATCCAGAGGCTAGTTCTATATCAACATCTATTAATCCTAAATGAGAACATATTATATCTAAACCATCTTTACTTACAATGATATCATTAAATGATGGAGTACCACCTCTTCCAAGCGTAATTGAGTCGAACCAATATTTTATCGTTTTTTCCTTTTCATACTTAGAACTCCACTCATCAACTTTTATATATGAAAACGTTAAATTTGTTTGTGGATCTAAATCTATAACTAATACCTTTTTCCCTCTGCTTACCATATCTGAAGCCAAATTTGATGTAATAGTAGTTTTGCCTACACCACCCTTGTAATTTATGATTGAAATAACCTTCATTTTAGATTCCCCCGAATTATATTTTATAAAATTCCTTGTACCACTCTGCAAATTTGCGGAGTCCGTCACGCAGTCTTGTACTCGGTTTAAATTCCAAATCAGCCTCCAATGCACTTGTATCTGCAAATGTAACAGGGACATCACCCGGCTGCATTGGAACAAATTCCTTGTGAGCTTCAAAGTCATAATCTTCTGGAAGAACGCCTGCTTGTACAAGTTCCTCACTAAGAATTTGAACAAAATCAAGAAGATTTTCAGGATTACTGTTACCGATGTTATACACCTTATATGGTGGAATTGGAAGTCCGTCCTCACCATTTTTCTTCTCAGGAGGATTCATCATTACACGCTTTACGCCCTCAACTATATCATCAACATATGTAAAGTCACGTTTGCAATTTCCGTAATTGAAGATTTGAATCTTGTCACCCTTGATAAGCTTATTTGTAAATCCGAAATATGCCATATCGGGACGACCAGCAGGTCCGTATACAGTAAAGAAACGCAGACCTGTTGACGGAATATTATAAAGTTTTGAATAAGCATGGGCCATAAGTTCATTGCTCTTCTTAGTTGCTGCATACAATGAAACTGGATTGTCTACCTTATCATCAGTAGAATATGGGACTTTTTTGTTTGTACCGTATACAGATGAACTGGAAGCGTACACAAGATGCTCCACAGGATGATTTCGACACGCTTCAAGAATATTATAAAATCCGATAAGATTTGATTCTATGTACGCATCGGGATTTGTTATTGAGTAGCGTACACCTGCTTGTGCTGCAAGATTTACAACAATATGTGGATTGTACTCCGTAAATATCTGTTCAATCAACCCCTTGTCAGCAAGGTTTCCCTTGACAAATGTATATTTGCAACTCGACTTTGTTGCTGCAAGCTTTTCAATTTCAGCAAGACGGAATTCTTTAATAGATAAATCATAATAATCGTTTACGCTGTCAAAACCGATAATTTCTATATTATCATTTGTTCGGAGCAACTCCATTACAAGATTGCTACCGATAAATCCGGCGGAGCCGGTGATAAGAATTATTTTTTTATTTAATTTCATTTTATACACCTTTACTTACTTTTCTTTTCATCTTTTGTAGCAAGGATTTCATATTCTTTTTATAAAATATATAGTTTATAACAAACGTTATTACAAGCCAAATTCCAAACACTTCAATAGCAAAAAGTGCCCATGATGCATAGCTTACAGAAATCATAGAAATTTTAAATGTAACAAGACTTGAAATAATCGCTGTAACTGCATCAACAGCAACCTGCTTAAGAAAATTTTTGAAAGGCCATTTAATAATATTCTTTGAATCATACCATGCCATCCAAATAGTTTGATATGTCATAGCTACTAATGTGCCAATAGATACACCTATAAGCCCCCATATTTTAACAGTTGCAACAGATATTATAATATTAAGAATCATTGCAACAATATAGTTACTCTGCGTTTGCTTGTAGTGACCTGCTGCAAGTATCAAGATGTTGTAAGGCAACCTAAGACAGTGTCCTGCATTCGCTATCGTTATAAGCACACCAAATAAAGGTTGTACATAGTCAGCATCGTTTATTCCTTTTGTATAAACTTGAACAAACGACACTATTAATATACCTGTGCAACCAAAAACAAGCGTTGTACCTGTATGTAATATCCATTCAACATAGCCAAAAAAGACTTTCAATTTATCAATTTCTTTCTTTGCAAGCATTTCGCCAATGAGAGATTGAAAACCATTTGTCATAGATAGAAAAGCATTTTTCACTCCCATTATAACAATATTATATACTGAATATATTGATACATTAGCTAGTGTAGATAGTAAAGTTAGTACAATATTGTCAGTTCCCCCTAATACATATGCGGCAAAATGTTGTGCCATACCATTCCACTTCTGTTTAATAGGTTCTTCAGTATATTTAATTTTCTTATCAATATTATAATGCTTATTTACATACCAATTTAGAAATAATGGTCTTGTAAGAAATATAATAGAAGTTGTAAGCTTAACTATATGTATTGGACAATCCATAAGTATCAAAATTGAACAAGCTATTGTATTTAATATAAGCGTTATTATCTGAGCTGAATATTGTATATATCCCTTTTGATCTGCATTCAAAAGTAAACTGTTTACTATACCGAAAAAATACTGACCAAAGCTACTTATACTTATTACAGCAATTAAAATAGCAGTGTAACTATAATTAAAACTTTTGTTTACAATAAGTGGATACACAACCATAAGTACAACAACATACGCTAAAAGTATTAACGCTAATCTTGTAAAAAATCTTTTTGCAGAAATGTAAATTTCACTTATTTTCTTTTTATCCTTTTCAGCAAGTGGCTTGTATAATACAGATTGAACAACTGAGCCTACACCAAGATCAAGAAGCGTTATAACTCCTAAAAATTGTGTTATACTAGTAATTAATCCATTAACATCCGAACCATACGTTCCAAGTATTAATCGTGGAAGAATGAATCCACATACTACAGTTGTAAATTGTAGTAATAAAGAAGTAATAGTATTTAATGCAAGTTTTTTTCCTCTACCTAATTTCACTTTTACACACTCTTCTCTGGCAATTTTATCCAACTGCCGAATCTATCATCCCATTCTTCTGGTGAAAAAGGCATAAAACCACTCCAATGTGAAAAAGTTAACTCACCAAAATAAATTTTCTCATCAACTTCGTAAAAATCAACACGCAAATGTGGAATATCTTTTGATAATATTGTTGCTAATCTTTTCATCTCTTCAAAACTTGCCGGTTTTTTAGGAAGTATCTTTGCGTTTGGATGTCCATTTGTAAAAGGAAGATGATTAAAGCTAGAATCGAAAAAATCAAATTTTGTTTCTTCTCCTTTTTTATGTCTCTCAGAAGCAATAAAAAGAACTTTTACCTCTCCATTAAAACAAAAAAATTTATAATCTCTTAATTCTGAAGTCTCAGAATCCTCCATATATTTTTCAGCTATAATACGTGGCTTGACATTTTTATAAGGCCATTCTCTTCCACAATAATAATAATTACGGTTTAGACTTTTACTTATTTTCTTTTTTGCTTTATCAATATCTAATTTACTTTTATCCTTACAAATAACAAGACCACCAGAATCGTGCGTACATTTTAAAACAAACTGATTTGGAAGCTTGTTAAAATCTATATCATCAAAGTTTTCCCACACTCCAAGAGTTGGAATTATATATTCTTCACCTATTCTATCTGCGACATACTTTTTAACTGCATATTTATCAACCATAGTTGTATATTCAGGTCTACGATCATAGAGCTTTAACCACTGTAGTTTTTCGTTGAATGTTTTCGGATAGTTTAAATCTATTTTTTTATTAGTTTTGTAATAGAACATTCGTTTAATATATTTTTCATCGTCCATACTATTAAAAACACCCTTACTAGCAAGAGTAAGAAATCTATAATTTGGAGAAACAATAAATTTAATCAGCTTATTTACACAATCAAATCTATTCATATAAACCACCTTTCTGAAAATACAATATTTTTTGAAACAAAAGAACAACTAAACTAATCAATTTGACAAATTAAAAATGCCAACACATTAAATGAAGTAGAAATATCACCTTATTTTTTTAAATGGGTATCTAAATCATATGATTCCCTTAACTTTTTTATTTCATATTTTGCAAGAAAAATAATTATCAACGATAAAATAAAAACACCATAGAACATTTCTTTCAACGTTAAGTATAAAGATCCTCTTATAAATCCCAATATTACATTTAATCCTGCTGTAGTCACAAACATTCGCATTGGAGATACTTTAAAATATCTATCATTAGTCATTTCAAACAGCTTACCATGTAATACACCCCAAATGTACATATAGATTAAACCACCTATATACCCACCATTCACATAAGCCTCTGCAATCATTGAAAAACCAGTTCCCCATGTAATACCAAGATAATCTTGTGAAAACCAGTTAGCAATCAATACTTGCTTAATATCAAATAACCCTAAAAATCTAGAAGAAACTGCTCCCAAAATAGCTGTTAAATAAGTATTTGAGTAAGGAAAAATTTCATTTCCTCTGTTAAGAAAAAAAACAATAAGCCCCATACTACCACCCATTTCAAAAATAGAATCTGTAATAGGAGAATTTTCCGCATTAAATACTGAAATAATGTCGGTTAGTGTTAAAGAAAGTCCTGTATTTCTTACATTTGTTATAGCACTTAATAAATATATTCCCAAAATACTAAACAAAACAATTATTACATACTTACGAATAGGGATTTTAATATAATGAGTATGTAACCAAATTAAAATAACCAACGAATACAACCAACTACCACGATCTCCTGAGAGCACGCCCAGAAATGCATACAACCCAAACACGAAATAAACAATCTTTCTCGCATTTTTAGCGTAATCAGTAGAAATTAAATATCCAACTAATGCAGGAAAAAAGAAATACATCAAAATCTGCATATAACCATTTTGAGTACTATGCTCACCATAGTATAATGATTTATAACCAAAATTTCTTGCAATAATTACTTCTCCTATCTTATTAGATATAGCAATTGGCGAAATTATAATTAAAAGAATAAAAGAAGTTTTTTTCATAGCATTCTTAATTGAATCAATTCTATTATTTGAATTATAAATAACCATCTCTGCATCATCTTGAGTATTATCCATTCTTCTAATAAAAGAAACAGCTCCAAAATGGAAGATAAGCATAGCTAAACAAGTATAAATTTGAGCATTTAGCATATCTTCAGAATTTGGATAAAAACCACTTCCATAATACAGAACACCTATTCCTAGTTCTTCTTTTTTGTGAATACCCAAAGCCCACATTAAAGGTTGCCCATAATTAAATAACAAAAAAAACAATTGAAATATGCTATACGGATTAAAAATGTTATCTTTTCTTTTTTTAACCCAAGTATAAACAGAATATATAAAAATTAACAAACCTAACCAATGAATCAATTGAGGATATTTTTCTTTTTGCATTAGTGCTATACCAAAATAAAAAAGAAGAGCAATAGTTGAAAACAATTCTCCTTTTGTTATAAAAAGTCCTTTACTTTTCATTTGTATTTCCTTCAACATTATTAATTACAACACGAATAAAATTTATCCACTCATTAGATATATTTTCAATATTCAACAGTTTTCTAATTTCGCTTGCTTTTCGTCCCATTTCTTCAGCTTTGTATGGATCGTTTAAAATACGTTTTATCGCTTCTTCGAGCTCATATCTATCACCTACTTTTGTCAAAATACCTGATATGTTGTTCTCTATAAACATCCTAGCACCTCCAACTGGACAATCAGTAGCAATCACAGGAACACCAATTGCCAGGGCTTCTAGCATTGAATTTGAAATTCCTTCATAATCTGATGAAATGACAAACATGCAACTATTCTGCATTTCTGTATGTATGTTATTTGAAAAACCTTTTAAGTGTATATATTCATCCATTTTAAGTTCGTTAATATAATTTTCCAATTTGTTTTGTAATGGACCCATACCATATATATCTAATTCACAATTAACCCCAGACTTCACAACATTTGAAACAGCATCAATCATCAATATAAGATTCTTTTGTGAATTTAGTCTACAAGCTGTTATTATTCTGCGATTACCATCAACAAATGTATGAAATGGAAGATCTTGTGTAAGTGGATTTGAAATAATTGTTCGTAACTTGTATGTGGAAATTTTACCATCAAAATACTTCATTGCATCTGGTGTTTGAAATACAAATCCATCAGCATATTTATATATTTTATCTCGTAAATATCTTACCCACTTTCTTGATGGATCCTTTTCTGGATCATTCCTCTCACATACAATAAGCGGAATATTCAAGTTACACATCGAAATAAGTGTATGAATATTAACATCAGCTAAAAAAGAAATAACACAATCAGGTTTAAAATCTATAATTGATTTTCTAATCTTTTGAAAACGTTCAAAAGGACGGAACAGACGAAATTTATTTGTACAAGTAATTGTGCTCAACTCAACATTTGAGTTCACCATATAATCGCATCTATTGCCATAAATCAAAATTATCTTAACTTTTATGCCTTTTAAATTAAAATTATTAGATAATGTAGCAATAACACGTTCCGCACCTCCGTTTCCCAGTGTTCCTATCACAAATAGTACTTTATTCATAACCTTCCTCTACCTTTTTTTATACAATAACCAAACTATACAATGAGCAAGTGAGTACAGCCTTGCACTATACAACAAACCAATTACAGCTAAATAAATCTTTCTATATTTGTTACAGTTATACAGTTTATATCCCTTTTTTTTATACAAATCACAAATGGATTTTTTTAATGATATATCATCTAAAACACTACTTAAAACTTTCAAAAACTTTTTCTGATCATATCCTAGGATTTTACAATTTAATACTTCCATTGTAAATATCTCAGAAGCTACTATTGAACATACTTTTTCTTCAAGTTCTTTTGTGGATGAGTGTTCAAATAGTTTTTGATAATCCTCAATCATTTTTCCATGCCGTTTTACTAAATTTTTTTTAGGTTTATGCATAATTGATTCTGATTGTTGCCTATACCAATAATAAATTATAGGTAAAAAAACGACTACTGGACTATTTCTCATAACTTGTAATTGAAACCAATTGTCTTCGGCAAATATTTGTTTATTATCACCAAATAGAATGTTATTTTCCACAACAAACGATTTTTTATATAATTTATCCCATGCATTATGGGAATAAATTCTTGAAAAATAATAATTTCTATAAAATAATTCAATCTCTGTTTGTTTTGATGTAAAAGGACTTACAGATTCTAATGATAGCCTTTTATATCCATCATTTGATTTTTCATCTTTAAATATCATTGTTTCTGCTTCTACTACATCAGCATTAACGGAAATAGCTTTTCTATACATTTGTTCCAATCCATTTTTTGAAATATAGTCATCAGAATCAATAAATGCAAGATATTCCCCATTTGCCAATGAAATACCTCTATTCCTTGTTGGCCCAAGACCAATATTTTTATGTGAAAAAACTCTAATCCTGTTATCAATTTCCTCATATTTTTTACATATATTAAGAGAGTTATCTGTAGAACCATCATTAATTAATAATATCTCAATATCATTTAAACTCTGTAAAATAATACTATTGATACATTTATCAAGATATTTTTCTACATTGTATATTGGAACTATTACGCTTACAGCAGGCATAATTATCTCCTCTTTCTAATTATAATGAAATAATATTCTATCTTACTCCACTATTGTTTTTTTGCTTCGTTTATACTTTTCTATTAATCTTATAGGAATAATTCCTACTATTAAGGGTTTTATTACAAAAGGTATTCCCTTAGGCAATAAACCTAAACTCTTAAAGTTTTTCCACCGTATTTTTGCTTCATCAATTCTATACTCATACTTACATTTTGGAAACGATTTTTTTCCACGATAGTAATACGTTAAACGTTCTGACATTGTGTATGCTTTAAAACCAGCAGCATACATTCGCATATGCATATCATAATCTTGACTACGACGTGTTTCTTTTGCAATTCTATATCCGCCAACTGCATCAAGAACTTCTTTTCGATACATCATACTCGGATTAAGAAAAAAAGCATTCCACAAAAATACTTCTTTAGTTGGCACCATGTCATCTTCCATTTGAGTTTGTCCCCAAACTCCACTTTCATCAAAATAGAATGCCCCTGTACTAACAAACCCATATTCTGGATTTTCATTCAAAAATTTAACCTGTTTTTCTATTCTATCTATCGAACAATAATCATCGTCGTCAATTTGAGCTACATATATACCATTCGCTTTACTGATACATTTATTTCTTGAAAAAGCTGCTCGTCTATTGGTTTTATTTCGCATAACTATAATTCTAGAATCCTTCTTCGCCCATTCAAGTAAAATATTATACGTATTATCTTTTGAACAGTCATCACAACAAATAATCTGCAAATTTTTATATGTTTGATTGACAATAGACATCAAACACCTGTCAATTGATTTTTCTGCATTATATGTCGGAATGATAACTGACACTAATTTACTTTCCATTCAAAATACTCCTTAATTAAAGCTTTTTATATAGATATCTTTTATTTTACTCTCTACAATACTAATATCATATTTTTTTATCTCTTCCAAATTATGACAAGACAACCTTTCTTTAAGAGCAGGAGCATTTGCAAGCTTAGAAATAGCTTCAGCAAAAGCATTCGCATCATGTGGCTCACAAAGAAATCCACCTTTTCCATTTTGTATAAGATCGACATTTCCTCTGATTTTTGAAACAATACAAGGCAATCCTGAAGCCATTGCTTCCATAATTGAACGCGATAAACCTTCCCTGAACGAAGGCATCACAAAAATATCTGAAGCTGCATATAGTTCTTTTACGTCAGTTCTATAGCCTAAGAAATGAATAGTATCATCTAATCCTAATTCATGTGTAAGAGTTTGCATTTGCTCTTTTTCGTCACCAACGCCACAAAGAATATAATGAATATGCGGATTATTAATAATTCCCAATGCAGATATAATCACTGAGTTATTCTTATTCTTATTAAGTTCACCAACTGAAATAATAACCAGATCATCATTTGGAAGCCCAAGTTCATCTCTCTTTTCTTGTCGCTGTTTCTCTATTTTTGTGTATTCTGTAATGTCTATCCCTACTCCTGGCACATAATATATCTGCCCCTTTTTTCTCAGATGAAATTTCTTGGCTTGCTTATAATCCTCAGTATTTATCGTAATAATGGCATCACTAAAATGAGCCAATAATCGTTCTATTGGATAATATACAATCCAATTTATTAATGGTGCACCTTTATAGAAATGAAAACCATGTGCTTGGTAGATAACTTTCTTAACATTACATTTTTTGCCAACTAATCGACCTAAAAGACCACCAACAGGAGTGTTGCAATGTATGTACTCAACCTTATTTTCTTCTACTACACGACATAGCTGTTTAAAAGCCTCAATATTAGACAATGAAAACGGAGATCTACTTATCGGAACATTGCAAATAATAATATCATTCTCTTTTTCAAGTGATTCGATCTGTTCTTTTGGAGTTTCACTCCAATTTGCTGCATGAATGAACTTCATTCCCATTTTATGCGCTGCATAAATCGAAGAACTTGAAAAACTTGTTATTTTATGGGTTATATTAGATATGAATAATATTTTTTTCATTGATACTCCTCTTTAAATTACTTATCATTCGTATATATATTCTCATGTATCAAAACCGTTTTGATTGTTCTGAAAAAAATCTTTACATCTAAGATGAATGATACACTATGTGCATACCAGGCATCATATAGTCTTTTCTCTCGAACTCCTAAACTATTTCTATAATAAGCTTGTGTATAACCTGTAATTCCGGGGCGAATAAGTAACTTATCTTTCTCATCTTCTTGATATGTATCTTTAGACTCAACATCTCCTGCTCTTGGACCTATTATGCTCATCTGTCCCGCAAGCACGTTAAAAATCTGTGGCAATTCGTCAAGACTAGTCACTCTCATAAATCTTCCTATTTTTGTAACTCTTGGATCATTCTTTGAATTAAAAGTACTCCCATCTTTATTGCGAAGATCTGGTGCATTTACTTTCATAGAACGGAACTTAAGCATTGCAAACTCTTTAAATCCCTTTCCGATACGCATTGATTTATAAAACAGCGGACCTTTATCCTCTAATTTTATTGCTATACCTATTGGAATCATTACTATCAATACAATTGGCATAACAATTAGGCAGGCAATTACATCGATAACTCTTTTTATTTTCAATTGATATGCACTTTCATAGCCTTTTTTATGTTTACACTTATTATAAGCAAACTCAGCTTTTGTAAGTTCTTCAGCCATGTTTCCACCTCAAAACGCTTCTGATTTTATTTTCTCTAATACCATTGCTGCCTTAACGTCAGCCTCTGATACTGTTTTTCCTTTTGCAACGATATAACCACAACCATCCAAGTTAGTGTGGTATTCATTAACGCTCATTCCTTCTACCATGTGATGAAATATTTCAACATCGTATATCTTTTCTATGGATTTAAAATTTGGAAGCTTTTTTACAATTCCATTTTCAAAAGCAAGTAACTTAGTTGCAACCGCTTGGGATTTACTATCGCTCATATCTACAGGATCTCCAACAGCATTCTGAATCATTGCTCCCACATAATCAATACCTGTTCCATATGGAATTACACATGGTCCTATCATATTACCACCCATACGAGCACCAATGTCCACAATATAAACGCTTCCATCTGCTGTAATCAGCATGTCCATATTAACAGAGCCATGATTAATTCCAAGAGCTTTTATAGCATTAAAAACGCAGTCTTTCGCTTTCTTCTCTATATCATCCGGAAGTCCGCATGGAATAGCATGACCAAGTTCAGCATAATATGGAGGTTTTGTCATCCATTTTTTCATAATTGAAAGAACATATACTTCTCCGTTTACAACCAAGCTCTCTGCACCATATTCTTCACCATTGATAAATGATTCAATTTCCGCACGATGTGTAATAGAACCTGACATTGCAAATTTACAAGCTTTATATAAATCCTTTTCATTATCAACTCTACTTGCGCCACGGCTTCCTGAACCATCACATGGTTTGACCATTACTGGATAAGTAAGATGTTTAGCAAGCTCAATAATATCTGTCTCTTCATTAACCTCATATGCCTGTTCAGTATCATCAACTTTATGTTCGTATAAACATTTTCGAACTCTATATTTATTCTTTATAAGCTCTGCTACTTCGTATTTTAATCCAGGTAATCCCAGCTTTTCTGATATGTAAGCAGCAGTTAAAACACCGTAATCAGTTGCAGCAGTAAGAACACCATCTATTTTTTCCTGTTTTGCATATTCAAGACAAGCACTCTCATCAACAATATTAATCACAGCATATTTATGAGCATGAGTAAAACCTATAGCATTTGGATCTGCATCAACAGCTAAAGTTTCATATCCCATTGATACAGCTTTCTGTATTACAAAATCTTGGAGAAAGCCTGCTCCTATAACTAATATTTTCTTCATACTATTAGAAACTCTTTTCCATTTTTATTTCTTTATATTTCAAAGTATCTACTGTTCCAACATGCCTATATCCTTTGTTTTCATAAAAAGAAATTGCATGCTTACTTGGTTCATATACTTCCATAGTAACCTTTTTACAACCACGTTTAAGAGCTATATCTTCTATCTTTTTCATACACAACGAACCGATGCCACGCCCCGCTTCTGAAGGATGTGTTCCAAGTTTTTCAAAGTGAAGTATGCCATTTTTTACTTTAATTTGAAATGTAGCAATTGCCTTATCTTCATTAGATAATAGAAAAACTTCATTCTTAATAACACATAATCCAACAATAACAAATGTTTTTACATAAGGATTATCCCAGTGATGAAGATCATATTTATTCGCCATATCTTTTCCGCAAGCATTGAGAATCGAAGCAACCTTTGCAAGCTGTGGTATATTAAACCATGCTACTTTCTTAATTTTATACATTAAATCACTCCATTCAACAATTTCAAATTCACAGTATTTGTATAGTAAATCTTACAAGCAACAAATAATTGATTTACATATATCCTTAAATGCACCAATCACATACTCCACTTCGTCATCACTCAACTTGGTATGAAGCGGCAAAGTAATAAGATTTTCATAATAATTATAAGCATTTGGGAAATCTGAAATATCCCAACCCATTTCTTTATAAGCGGTCATCATTGGGAGCGGTTTATAATGAACATTCGTTGCTACTCCCTTTTCAGCCATTTTAATTATAATTTCACGGCGTATCTCATCTGAAATACCAGGAATACGTGTAAGATACAAATGACCGGAAGAAGTTGAATCATCAGTATAATGATTAAGATGCATGATACCTAATTCATCACACATTGCATCATATTTTTCAATGATTTCTTTTCTTCTTGAAAGTAATCCATTGTATCTTTCAAGCTGACAGAGACCAATGGCTCCCATGATATCAGTCATATTGCACTTATACCATGAACCGATAATATCATATTCCCATGCACCAAGCTGTGTTTTAGCAAGAGCATCTTTACTCTGACCATGAAGACTAAACAACTGATACTGATGATATATCTCTTCATTATCAATACCTGGTATATCTCTCCATGTTGCAGCTCCACCTTCACCGGTTGTGAAATTCTTAACAGCATGGAACGAAAAACTTGTAAAGTCAGCTATCTCACCTGACATTTTACAATTTTTCACTGCACCCAAACCATGTGCTGAATCTGCAAATACAAGAACTCTGCCAAGAGCTTTCTGTATTTTCGAACCAAGGCTGCTATCATCCTTAGCTACAAACAAATCTTTCTTTGCTTCAACAATTTCGTACAGCTTATCATAGTCGGCAATGATTCCGGCTATATCTACCGCAACTATTGCTTTGGTTCGTTTGGTAATCGCTTCAGCTACCTTTTCATAGTCCATTTCAGTAGAGTCTTTTTGACTGTCTATGAATATAACTTTAGCACCGCAATGAATAGCGGCTGATGCAGTAGCAGTATAAGTATAAGCAGGAACTATAACTTCATCGCCTTCACCTATTCCACATACTCTAAAATTAAGTTCCTCTGCAGCTGTTGCAGAATTCAGGCATACCGTCTTGCTTGTATGACAGTACTTTGATAATTTCCCCTCTAATTCTTTTACTTTCGGACCTGTTGTAATCCAACCAGAACGTAACGCAGCAACTACTTCGTTAATCTCTGCCTCTGTTATATCCGGAGGAGAAAATGGAATTTTCATACTTCAAACAACCTCTCAATATTTCATATATTTTATAGCCTATATAACCACCTATTGTATTATTGAATATATCATCAATCTCCGCCCAACCCAACTGAAAAATCAACTGAATCATTTCAATCAGCAACGACATAAGCAAAGCAACTATAATTGTATACTTTTTATACTTATCGTAAGCAACTCCGTAAAGAAAACCAAACGGAATAAAAAGTAATATATTACACACAATGTCATGTGCCGCAGCCCAACTGATATTCTCAAAGAAATTGATATACTCCCAAAACGGATGCATCAACATATTTTTCCCTGTAGGGGCATTTCTGTTAAAAACGGTAATCCATAATACAACAAAAACATACATGTAGAAAATAAATTTTCTGACTTTATTCTTTGTCAAATAATATCTCCTGAATATTTCAATAAAGTGCAACAGCAAAATAGCTGTTGCATAAATTTTGTCATAAATTTCAATATTTTACGAAAAATCCATAATGCCAAAAAAAGCATCTTATGTGATGCCTTGATTGTCGTGATGAAATAAAAATTGATTGGACTATTCGTATATTACGTTATAAAATTATTATATCACCGAAAATTAGGTTTGTCAATCGAAAAAGGCATAAAAACCTAAAATTCTTTAAACTTCGGCAAAGTGTTAAAGGATATGCAACACAAGTCAATTGATTTGGAGGAATTAACAATATGATTAACAATATTTACAAAAGAAAAGACGGAAGATACGGGGGTAGGATACCTATATATACATATATATAATCCTGACGGGATTAAGTTCGGATTTTTGCATTTACATACTACCTGCTTGGCATCATCAATCAGAAAGAACCTTATCACAAAACGGAAAATGACCGTCAAAAAATCCCACCAAAAGATTTTTCTCTTTTAGCGGGATTTTAAATTATTTCTTCTTACTCTCAACATACTGACTTAAATCTTTAGCGGCAATCTTGTATCTGCTGCCTATTTTAAGGCTTTTAAGTTCTTCATTTTGAATAAGCTTATAAACAGTTTTAGTCGATACAGTTAGATATTCAGCAGCTTCTTGTACTGTAAAAATATCTTTTTGCTTAACAACAAATATTCTGTCAGCCATATAGCTTCCTCCTTTCCATATCAGATTACAAAGAATTATTTTATCTTCTTTAATTTTATGTTGTGTTTTTTCTGGTTAAATTGGGTAGAATCTACTCCGATTTGTAATCATCACAGATATACGTGGAGGGACTTCATCCCTCCACACATCCCGACAGGGGCAAGCCCCTCGCATTTTGCTCAACCTTTGGTATCGCAAAATGCACACCCCATATATGAATTGATATTATTCTTTTTCAATTCGGCATTGCCTTAAAGGAAGATTCGAATACAGATTTACTGTACATTCATTACTTACAAGCCTTGCACGACCTACAGCTTGTTCAGACTCACTTTCTATCATCCATAGCTGAATTGTTCGAAGAAGCTCATCACTAAATGTCATAAATGGGAAATTATAGCCGTTTCTGCTTATACGTCTTACTGCAAGACTATCCCCTGTATTTGAATTGCCTGTTATCATTGCAAACAGCTTGTACACGTATTCAGGTCTGTGAAATGTTCCTGCTACGGTAATATCTTGCCCTTGAAGATGATTAAAGCCCTGTGAAGCACCAAGATATATTTCTCCCGGTTCAGATAAAGCTTTAAACGTGATTATATTTTCATTTGCGTGTTTTTTCCGTATATTCTTCAAAAGTTCAGGCTTTGAGCTGAAACATTCTCTGCTGTATGTTTCATCAGGATGAAGAATAAGTTTGCCTCTGTACTTCAATAATCCTAAATCATTAAAGCTGTAAAGCCTTCTTCCAAATATCTTTTCATACAGGGTTTTATCAGCAGTTGCAGAAAATATTGTACAGCTGCAATCAGGAAGTTCCTTTTTATACAGGAAATATATCGTATCACTCCCCTTTTCACGATAAAAACAGCGTGAATATATAGCATGATAGATACTTGAACTCCATGTTCGGCTGTCTATGCGATTATTTAAAGCGGCACGTTCACATTCGTCTATGTTATATGTAAATTCATCAAGCATCTCATATCCCTGAACTCCTGCAATTCTTTTTAATCTTGTTTCTACCATAGGATTAACGGGCATCTGCTGTGTGTTTTTATTAAGCAATGAGCATATATCATTAACAGAAACCTGATTAACTTGCAGCATCGTTGTAAGTATATCCTCATCTATAATCACGTTTCTTGCTCTGAGATAATCCTCTTTCATATTGAGCAATCTTGCATGAGTTGTTATAACAAGCTGTCCTTTGAATGAACGTATCTTATCCATAGCTTTCAAATATTCTTTTGCACGAGGAGAATCACATTCCCTGAGCAATGCATTTATAGCCATATCGTCACCAATCATATAATGATGACGTATATTCTCTGCTGTTTCCTTATTCAATGACATAAGAAGTTCATCTATAATAGGAGTTGTAATGTAATCTATTCCAATATCTTTAGCCGTATCAGCTACAGAATACATTAGCTTTGAATTAGGAACAGCCACTATAGTCTGTTTGCTCGATTTCTTTACAGCGTTCAGATATGCATACGTTTTTCCCGCTCCTGTAGGTGCTTTAATAACATTTACTCCTGAATTATTAAGACACATATCAAGAGTATATCGTATATTCTCTCTCATAGTATCAATATCTGTATATTCTGTATTATCATCAACAGAAATTATCTCCTTGTTGCAGTTTTTCAATGTATAGCACATAGTTGATTTATGACAGCATGTATCAGAATATGGACAATAATTATCACAGCGCTGGGGTTTACAATTATTACGATACGCCCAGCTTATCTGTTCCATTTTCCTTGCAATGTCACCGTATCTGTCAGAATACTTTTCAAATGTTCTTATAAGCAGTTCCTTGCCGCCTTTTATATGTATAAGATTAAGAGCAAGTCCGAACCATTCATCATGAGTAATTCTAATTCCCGACATAAAATCACTTAACAGCTTGCATATACAATTATTATTAAGATTAACTCTTAATGGTATATCTCTTTTCTCCGAAAATATAATAGATTTATCTGTACTAAACAGTAATATTGAAGATTTTTGGACATCAACCCTATTATTATATATGGTTATTGTCCGAATATCTTCATTTTTTATCCTTTTAAATATTTCATCTTCAATCTCTGTCCCAGTTGGAGAAGAGAGAGAGGCACCGGCATTATAGATTTCGGAGTTTTCAATGAGAGCAAAGGTGTTGTTCCTCAGAACAACTTTCGTCTTATTTGCAATAGCTTTAAGCTTACGGCTCTTATTTGTATTATCATATTCATCAAGATATTGAAGGGTACTCAACAAAAGGTCATACACAGTAAAATATTTATTCTCGTTATATATCACATTTCTACCCGGGAAATAAAGCTTGCTGAAATCCTTGGATGTAGTATCTGCTTCAGGATATATACTGCATAGACATATCTGAATCAGCAACGCCATATTTTTATCACTTATTATCTGATTACAGGCAAATACAACTCTGAAACGTGAAAAATTCACAGAACTCATTGTTTCATAACTCAGAGCTACAGGAAGCTTAAACTTCTCTGCTCTTTGTACTACATCATCATAGGATATACCGCCGTCAAAATCAAGGGCGAAAAGCTGTATTGAATCAAGTTCATCCTGACATTTACGATTTCCCTTGAAAGTTGCAGGACACCATACATACTGTTTTTCTATATATTCAGCAAGCTGTAATAATGAAATATCACATCTGTGATTAGCTATAAGCTTGCATATCTTCTTTGTATTAACATCAGATTTAGCTATACCTTTTATACTTTCAGGGTATATTGAAACTTTATAACTCATTATAACATCCCCTTTCTCTTTAAATTGATTTATAGGAATGTTATAAAAATTTTTTGGTAAAAAAATGGACAGGCACTATGCCTGTCCCGTAATGCACCGTGTGAAGTCCATATAACCACAGTACAGCCGTAAGATATATGTATATACATCCTACGGCACCCGTCAGCTTCGTTATTAAGACTTCTCACTGACGAGTCCATAAATAAAAATAGTAAAAAATAATAATGATAAATTAAGGGCATCTCTAAAAACTCGTTTGATTAAAGGAAAAACAGATAGGTGCGGCAGCTGCAAGAAAAGCTTCCGAAGGCGTGCTTTCGCACTCCAAGGGAGGTTGACGAAGCAGATG